>DATAQF010000065.1:0-5462 GCA_036264795.1 Candidatus Limnocylindrales bacterium
CTGGTGACGCTCGTCGGGCTCCTCGTCTGCGCGGCGTGTCTCGGGCTGATGTCGCGCTGGACGCCGGCCGTGGGAATCGGTCAGGTTGCCCTCACGCTGGGGGCGTTCGGGCTCGGTTTCGGGCTGACCGTCACGCCGCGCTCGACGGCGGCCGTCGAGAGCGCCGGTCGCGCCTCATTCGGGATGGCGTCCGCGATCGTCACGGTCGCCCGGATGGTCGGCATGGCCATCGGAGTCGCGATCCTGACGGCCTACGGTTCGACGACCATCGACCGGCTCTACGACCGGCTCTTCTCGGCCGCCAACCCGGACGGCTGGAAGCAGGTGATCCCCGTCGAGCTCCGCAACCGTCCCCTTCGAGACGGTCTCGTCGTGAACGCCCTCGAGGCGTGGGCGGCGAACGAGGCGTCCGGCATCCTGGTCGGTGTCTTCTTGGCGGCGGGCATCGTCACGATCGTGGCGATACCGCCCGGACTGGCCCTCGGCCGGCGGACGCGTATGCTTCCGGCCGAACCGACCGCGGTCGGCGCCGACGCGGCCGGCGCAGCCGCGGGCGAGACTGGAGGAACCGGCGGACCCGATGGCCAGGACGACCTCGCGGCGACGATCGCGCTCTGACGAGCGCGCCGCCCAGCCCGACGGCCCTCCCGCGCCGAAGGACGCGCCCCGCCCGACGAAGGAGGCGCCGCTCGGTGCCACGAAGCCGGGCGCGGTCCGGATCGTCGCGTGCCACGGTACGGACAGCACGGAGTCGAGCGACCTGGCCGACCTGCCGAAGCTCCTCGCGGATGCGAACCGGCGGATCTGGATCGACATGGCCGCACCGGACGAGGCGGCGGTCAACGAAGCCGCCAAGGCTCTCGGCCTGCATCCCCTGATCGCCGACGACATCACGGAGCGGAACCAGCGCTCGAAGGTCGAAGCGTTCGACCAGGGGGTGATCCACGTCGTTCTGTTCGCACTGGAGTATGACGGAGAGGCGAAGGCCTCCGAGATCGACTTCGTCCTCGGGGAGCGCTACCTCCTGACGGTTCACGATGGGGCGCTCGGCGCCTCATCGACGGCGCCGCTGAAGTTCGGGATCGAGCATGCGCTGGCGAAGGGCGCCGATTACCTGCTCTACGCGATCGCCGATTCGATCGTCGACGGCTACTTTCCCGTCCTCGACCGGATCGGAGACGATATCGACGGGCTCCAGGACAAGGTCATGGAGAAGGCGTCGGACCTGACCCTGAAGCGGCTGTTCGGCATCAAGCGCGAGCTCGTGGAGCTGCGCCGGGCGACGTCCCCGGCCCGCGAGATCTTCGCTCAGCTGACGAATCGCGAGATGCCCGCGATCGACCCGAACCACATCGTCTACTACCGCGATGTGTATGACCACCTGATCCGGGTCACCGACGAGCTCGACAACTACCGCGACCTCGTCTCGGGCACCCTCGACATCTACGTCTCGATCGTGAACAACGACCTGTCGCGGATCATGAAGCGCCTGACCGGCGTGACCGTCATCCTCGCCGGGATCGGGGCGGTGGCCGGCATCTTCGGGATGAGCGAGGCGGGCGCCGTGTTCCGGGGTGCCGAGGCGCGCGGCTTCTGGCTCGTCACGCTCGGGGTCGTGCTCCTCGCGTTGGCTGCGGCCGCGCTCCTGCGGAAGATCGACTGGATCTGAATCGGCCGATCTACGCGCAGTTCACCGGGTGCGGGGTGGGATGGGCGGCGGCGTGGTCCGCGCCGACGACGGCAACGAAGCTCGCCTGGAGCTGCGTCTTGCCGGGCGTGCCCTTCGGGCCTTCGGATGTCTGGAGCCAGAGCTGTTCGGTCGTCGCGGACGCCGCGGCGTCGAGGTTGAGCTGGTGGAGCTTGACCTGGCTGACGTCGTAGAGGAACAGCTGGTCGTCGCTCGTGTAGACCTCGACGGCCATCCCCACCATCGAGGCCGGCCCGCCGTGCTGCTTCAGGATCGCCCGCTCGTAGATCGGCCCGAACATGCCCGTTCGGGCATGGGCGTAGATGTAGGTGGAGCGACCGCCGCCCGGCTGGCCGAAGGCCGGATCGACGATGTACATCGCGACGTTGCACTGGGGGTACGTCGTCGAGCCACCCTTCGGCTTGATCACCGGGAGATCGATGCCGAGCGCCTCGATGACGACCCTCGTCGCGACACGCGTCGACGGGGCCGACGGCGACGGGCTGGACGCGGGCGCGCTCGCCAGTGGCGGCAGGCTGATCGTGGGAACCTGGCTGGGGCTCGCGGCGATCGTCGTGGGATCCGGCGATTCGAATGGGTTCGCCTCGGCGGGGCTCGTGTAGCTGAGCAGCCCGGCGCCGATCAGGGTCACGCCGGCGGCCGTCAGGATCGCGGGCAGGAGGCGTTCACGAAGCGCGGTCAGGAGGGGGCTCACGGGATCGGCATCCTATCAGCGGCCCCGTGGATACGCCCGGGCCTCCTCGTACTGGTACCCTCGGCCCGCATGAAAACCGCCATCGCGATCCTGGCCGGCCTGCTCGCCGGCGTCCTCGTCGCGGCCGGCGTGCTGGCGGCGTTCGTGTTCATCGTCCCGGACCCCGTCGCGGTGGTCCCGACTCCGTCACCCCTCGTCTTCCCCACCGCGTCGATCGCGCCCTCGGCAAGTGCCGGGGCCTCGGGCTCTCCGGTGCCCACCGGTTCCGCCCCGTCACCGAGTGGGAGCGGGGCGGTCCAGACCGGCTTGCACGTGGGTGAGCCCGCGCCTTCGCAGTCGGCGCTCCAGCTCGCCGGCGGCACGATCGACGTCGCCCGCTCCGCGGACAGCCCGTAGGGTTTCGGCGCGGGCGGCGATCGTCTCCGATCGCCGCGCAGGTCAGCCGGCGAGCGCCCGAGCCGCGTCGCCGATGATCCCGAGGATCAATCCGGGAAAGAAGCCCAGCAGGATCGTGAGCGCGGTCGCGGCCGCAAGGCCGCCCCACAGCAACCGGCCGTGGCGGAGCGGTGGCGCGTCGCTCACCGGGTCGCGCATGTACATGTAGACGACGACCCGCAGGTAGTAGAACGCCGCGGCCGCCGCGTTCAGGACGACGAGGACGGCAAGGAACGCGACCCACCCGCCGGCCTGCACGGCGGCGAGGATGATCAGGGCCTTCGCGAAGAAGCCCGCGGTCGGCGGGATTCCCGTCAGGGACAACAGGAACAGTGTCATCAGGATCCCGAGCGCCGGCTCCTTCCGGCCGAGGCCGGCGAACGTGGCCAGAGACGACGTCACGCCGGCGCGTTTCTGGAGGGCCGCGATCACCGCGAAGGCCCCGAGATTCATGAACGAGTACGCCGCGCCATAGAACAGGAGTGCCTCGAGGCCCTGTTGCTGGCCGCCGGCATAGGCCGCAAGCCCGACGAGCATGTAACCGGTGTGGGCGATCGAGCTGTACGCGAGCATCCGTTTGACGTTGTCCTGGGTGAGGGCGACGAGATTCCCGAGCGTCATCGTGGTCGCAGCCAGAACGATGACGACCGGAAGCCAATCGGCCTTCAGCGGCCCGAGCGCCTCGACGAACAGCCGCAGGATCAACGCGAACGCCCCGACCTTCGGGCCGACCGAGAGGTAGCCGGTCACCGGGGTCGGCGACCCCTGGTAGGCGTCCGGCGTCCAGTAGTGAAACGGGACGGCGGCGATCTTGAATGCGACGCCGGTCGTCATGAACGCGAAGCCCATCGCCAGGCCGGGGCTGAACGCCAGCGTCCCCGACGTCACGCCGGTCAGCGCGCTGGCGACCTCGGCGACGCGGGTCGAGCCGGTGAGGCCCCAGACGAAGGCAAGCCCGAACAGGAAGATGGCCGAGCTGAACGAGCCGAGGAGGAAGTACTTGATCGCACCCTCGGTCGAGAAGCCGTCCGACTTGTGATAGCCGGCGAGCAGGTAGCCCGGCAGGACCATGAGCTCGAGCCCGAGGAAGAGGAGCAGGAGGTCGGCCGAGGCGGAGATGAGCATCGTTCCGCACAGGGCGAACACGAGGACGGTGGCGAACTCGGCCACCGGAAGGCCGCGGGGCGTGAGGTAGTCGGGCGCGAACACGATCGTCATCGCGATGATCGAGATGAACAGCAGGTCGAGGAACGTCGTCAGTGCGTCAAGCCGGTAGACGCCGTCGAACGCGGTCGTCGCGCCCATCGTGCCGACGGCAACCGTCTCCGCGGCCGTCACGGCCAGACCGGCGAGGGCCACGAAGATCGCGAGGGTCGTTCGGCCGGGCGCGATGATATCCGCGATCAGGATGGCGATGGCGGTGCCGACCGCAGCGATGAATGGCGCGATCACCGTGACGTCGTGGGCGTTCACGAGGGGACCTCGACCGGGTCGATCGGCTTCGGGTGGCTGAGGTCGATCCGGGCCACCCAGATCAGTCGCCCGATCACGTAGAGGATCGGCACCGCCACGAGGACGAGCCCGATCTGGGGCGAGATCGCGATCGGGCCCTGACTCGACGCGTCATGGAGGATCTGAACGACCGAGCCACGGACGAGGTCGAGGATCAGGCCTGGGAAGAGCCCGAAGACGACGACGAGGGCGGCCAGCGGACCGAGCGTCAGGATCTCGGTCGGGGTCATGTCGGTCAGGTGATGGCCGAGGCCCTTCAGGAACTCCGAGACCTCGCCGAACGCCACCCGCTGGAACATCCAGAGCAGGTAGGCCGCGGCCAGGATCATCGCGAAGGTCGCGACCGCGGCGACGATCGGCGCGTACTCGAAGGCCCCGACGAGGACGAGGAACTCGCCGACGAAACCCGACAACCCCGGCAGCCCGCCGGAGGCGAACACGAAGAAGCCGAGCGCGACGGCGTACACCGGCATCGCCGCGGCGACGCCGCCCATCTTCGCGATCGTCCGGTCGTGGGTGCGCTCGTAGATGACGCCGACGAGCAGGAACAGCGCCCCGGTGATCAGCCCGTGGTTGACCATCTGGAGGATGGCTCCGTCGATGCCCTGGGTGTTGAAGACGAAGATCCCGAGCGTGACGAAGCCCATGTGGCTGACGGAGCTGTAGGCGACGAGCTTCTTCAGGTCTGGTTGGACGAGCGCGACGATCGCTCCGTAGATGATCGCGATCAGGCTCAGGACGATGATCGCCGGGCCGAAGGTGTGGGCCGCCCCGGGGAACAGCGGGATCGCGAACCGGATCAGCCCGTAGGCGCCGAGCTTGAGCATGATCGCCGCGAGGATCACCGAGCCCGCGGTTGGCGCCTGGACATGAGCGTCCGGCAGCCAGGTGTGGAACGGGAACATCGGGACCTTGATCGCGAAGGCGAGGAAGAAGGCGAGGAAGGCGAAGAGCTGGAGCGTCGGGTCGAAGCCGAAGCCGCGGAGCTTCTCGAAGTCGAACGCTCCCGTCCAGCCGCCGTTCGCAGCCTGGTAGGCGAAGGCCGTCGTCAGGATGGCCACGAGCATGAGGAGGGACCCGACGAGGGTGTAGAGGACGAACTTGATAGTCGCG
>DATAQF010000068.1:0-9857 GCA_036264795.1 Candidatus Limnocylindrales bacterium
CGAACTCGACGGCGCGGGCGACGGCCACCGCCACGACCCGATCCTTGAAGCTGAGGGTCGGGTTGCGCGTGTCGTCCTTGAGGCGAAAGGAGGTCGCGGAACCGAGGTCGAGATCCCTGGCAAGACGATCCGCTCGAACCAGAGCCGTCGACCCGACCGCGAGCCCGCGATCCGGAGCGCGCTCGACGGGCAGTAACTCGAGATAGCGCCAGATCCCCTGGGGCCGCGCGGCGATGCTCGCCGGCGTCATGGCGGCGCGGGCGACGTCGTAGTCGTAGGCGACCTCCAGCGGCCCGAAGCACGCCGGACAGACGAAGCTCGGTCCAACGTCCTCCGCGCGGCCGCACGCGCGACAGCGCAGACCTGCGACATGGGAGCGAGAGCTGTCGACCGGGGCCGGCCGGATCGGTGTTTCGAGCGTCATCTGGTCTCCATCGCGGAGGTCCCGATGCCTGGCCCGAGAAACCGAGAGACCCTTCCCGGAGGAAGGGCCTGGGAAGGATCCCTTATCTCGCAGGAGGACCTGCCCGGATTTGGCACCGTGCCGACGTCGCCGTCGGTCGGTTGTCGGGCTTCACAGGGCCGGTCCCTCCGCCACTCTTGATAAGAGTCTTCAGTTGTCCGGCGATGCTACGACGGGGAACGCCGCCCGGTCAATCGCGAGGCTCAGGCGGCGCCTCCGCTCAGCAATCCGATAGACTCCCGTGGCTCGCGTCCCCGGCCGCGGCCGGTCGAGCGCGCGCATGGTGGCCTTAGCTCAATGGTAGAGCACTGGATTGTGGCTCCAGCGGTTACGGGTTCGACCCCCGTAGGCCACCCCAGCCATCGTTGCGGGGACGTACGGCCGTCCCGGGCAGCGCGAGCCGACGCGACGAGAGTTGCGGTCGCGCTGCGGCTACACTATCGAGGGCCCGCCGCGACCGGTCGCGACCCATCGACAACGCTCGCGGCGACCCGTGGAACGAGCCTCAGAGGTACCCCTTCCCACGTGGATGCCGCAATACACGGCCGCGGCCCTTCGCCCGCGGTGAGCAGAATGACGGGCCGCCCCGCCCGCTAGCGGTCGATCCCGACTCAGTCGGGCGCACGCCTCGGCGGGGGCGAACCGTCCGCCGAGGTTGCAGATGCTGTACCTGAGCCAGGCCATCGGACGGCCCGTTCGCGACCAGAATGGCGACCCGCTCGGGAAGGTCGCCGATCTGATCGTCGCGGTCGGCGAACGCTACCCGCCCGTGACCGGCATCGTGATCGCGACCGAAGGCCGCCAGATCTTCCTGCCCTGGACGTCCGTCTCGTCGGTCGACGAATCCGGGGCGCGCCTGCGGACGGCCACGATCGACATCGGCAAGTTCCAGCAGCGGCCGGACGAGATCCTGCTCAAGGCGGATCTCATGGACAAGCAGATCGTCGACATCGACGGCCGTCGGGTGGTCCGCGTCAACGATCTCAGCCTCGACATCATCGAAGGATCGCTCCGACTCGTCGCCGTCGACGTCGGCGCCGCCGGATTGATCCGGCGGCTCGGGATCGAGGGTCCATCCCGAGCGGTCGCTCGGACGCTGCGGGTGACCCTCCCGGAGCGCTACATCGACTGGGAGGACGTCGACCCCGTCGAGAGCTCGATCGCGTCGGTCAAGCTTCGCGTTCCCCATGCCGGTCTCGGCGAGCTCCATCCGGCCGACCTCGCCTCGATCATCGACCAGCTCGCCCCGAAGGACCGGGCCGGCGTGCTCGCCTCCCTCGGTGACGAGGCGGTGGCCGATGCGATCGAGGAGATGGAGCCCGACACCCAGGTGGAGATCCTCGAGGACCTCCACCCCGAGCGTGCGGCCGACATTCTCGAGGAGATGAGCCCCGACGACGCGGCCGACCTCGTCGCCGACCTCTCCGACGCTGCCCGTTCCGAGATCCTCGCTCTCATGGCCAAGGACGAGGCCGAGGAGGTCCAGGGCCTGCTCGGCTACCCCGAGGACTCCGCCGGCGGGATCATGACCACCGAGTTCATCGCCGTGCCGGCGACGCTGACGGCGGCCCAGACGATCGATCGCCTCCGCGAGCTCGAGCCAGAGGCCGAGACGATCTACTACGTCTACGTGACGGGCGATTTCGGCCGGCTCGTCGGCGTTCTCTCCCTGCGCGACCTGATCGTCGCCAACGGCGACACGCCGATCGGCGCGGTGATGATCGTCGAGCCCGTCACCGTCAACGTCCTCGCCGACCAGGACGAGGTCGCCCAGGCCGTCGCCCGCTACAACCTGCTCGCGGTGCCGGTCGTGGACGACGACGGCCGCCTCGTCGGGATCGTCACCGTCGACGACGCGATGGACGCGATCCTGCCCACGGCCTGGAAGAAACGCCTGCCACGGCTGTTCTCGCGGACGGGCGGATGACCGGCGGGATGACACCGGCCGAGGTCCGCTCGGCGACGGTGCCTCGGCGACGGCTCGGCAGGCGAGCGCGGTTCGCGGCGACCCTCGCCGTCCTCGGCCCGGGGATCGTCAGTGGCTTCGCCGACAACGATGCAGGCGGCATCACGACCTACTCGCTGGCCGGCGCGAAGTTCGGTTACGACCTGCTCTGGATCATCCTCGTCACCCAGGTCGCGCTCTTCATCACCCAGGAGATCGGCGCCCGGATCGGCCTCGCCACGGGCCAGGGCCTGACCGGGCTGATCCGCGAACGGTTCGGCGTGCGCTGGGCAGCCTTCGCCGCGCTGACGATGATCGGAGCGAACCTGGGCTCGACCGTCTCGGAGTTCGCCGGGATCAGCGCCGCCCTGTCCCTGTTCGGCGTGCCGACGCCGATCAGCGCCCTCGTCGCGGCGGTTGCCGTCATCACGCTGATCAGCCGCGGCAGCTTCAGCCGCGTTCAGTACGCCTTCGTCGGAATCGGCTTCCTCGTCTCGGCCGCGTACGTCATCTCGGCGGTCCTCGCCCATCCCGATTGGCCGCGGGCGATCAATTCCCTGTTCATCCCACACGGCACGTTCAACGGCCTCTACATGCTCGCGGTGGTCGGCACGGTCGGGACGACGATCACGCCGTGGGGCCAGGGCTTCATCCAGGCGTACGTCGTCGACAAGCGTCTCCGGTCGGACGACCTCGCCGCCGAACGGATCGACGTCCTGATCGGCGTCCTCATCACCAACGTCATCGCGGCCTTCATCGTCATCGCCTGTGCGGCGACCCTGTGGGCGAGCGGCCAGCGCGACATCAAGGACGCGGCCGACGCGGCGAGAGCCCTCGGGCCGCTCGCGGGCGGCGTGGCCTCGACGCTGTTCGCGGTCGGGCTCCTGGCGGCATCGCTTCTCGGGCTCGGCGTGGTCCCGCTCGCGAGCGCTTACACCGCGTGCGAGGCGTTCGGCTGGGAGCAGGGCGTCGACTGGCACTGGCGCGAAGCGCCGGCGTTCTACGGACTGCTGGCCTTCTTCATCGGGTTCGCTGCGCTGTTCATGCTGATCCCGGGCCTGCCGTTGATCCAGGTGATGTTCAGCGCCCAGGTGATCAACGGCCTGTTGCTGCCGGTGATCCTGGTCTTCGTCATGCGGCTGGCGGCCGACCGCCGGATCATGGGTGACCTCGTGAGCGGGCGGATCAACCTGGCCCTCGGCTGGCTCGTGACGTTGATGCTGATCCTCATGTCCGTGGTCCTCGTGGCGACGTCCCTCACCGCCTGAGGACGGGGCCGCCTCACCCCTCCCGACCGGCCCGCCTGCCGCGCGCAGATCCACGGCGGCCCGGCTGACGAACTCGGGATTAGACTGGCCGAACGGGGATGACGCCGGCCGCCGGCCGCTCTCAGGCGCTTCTCATCGGCGCCCCGGACGCTCCGGCGGAACGCCGGTCGTCGCCGGCTCGCCGGCCATCTCCCGTGGCGATCCGTACCGGAGTCCGCTGTCGATGATCGACGCACTGGACCCGCCTCCGCGCCCAGACCCTCCGCGGGCTGACGGCCCGGGGAGGCGCGCCCGGGCCCGTGCCGCGGGACGCGGGATCCGCGCCGGGTCACGCCGCGCAACCCCGTTCGTGGCCGGGATCGCCGCCGCGCTCGTCGCGATCTTCGTGTACGGGATCCTCAACCCGCCGGCCCGCCCGTTGAGCACCGGCGACGTCAGGAACGCAGTGGCGAGCGCGCTTGCCCAGCAGACACCCGGTCCAGCGCGCTCAGAGCTCGTCTACGCGGCGATCCGGCCGTCGGTCGTCCTCATCGAGACGGACGTCGCCGGGCCGAGCGGGTCCGCGGGCGGCGGGCTCGGGACGGGCGTCGTCGTGAATGCCGCGGGCGCGGTCCTGACAGCCAACCACGTCGTCTCGGATGCGGCGGCGATCACCGTGACGTACGCCGACGGCTCGAAGACCGCGGCGACGATCGCGAGCCAGACGCCCGCCTCGGACATCGCGGTCCTCCAGCCGGCGACGCCGCCGACCGGTGTCACGCCGGCGACGCTCGGCAATCCGGCCTCGATGCGGATCGGGAGCGAGGCGTACGTCGTCGGCAATCCGTACGGGCTGTACGGCTCGCTCAGCAGCGGCGTCGTCTCCGGTCTCGACCGCTCGTACCACCTGCCGGACAGCACGGACGTGATCCACGGCCTGATCCAGGTCGATGCGGCGGTGAACCCGGGGAACTCGGGCGGGCCGCTCCTGGACCGCAGCGGTCGGGTCGTCGGCATCGTGACCGCGCTCGTCAATCCCACGAAACAGGACGTGTTCATCGGGATCGGCTTCGCCGTCCCGATCGATGTCGCCGGCGGAGCCGCCGGCCTGCCCGCCTACTGACGCGCCTGAAGGAGGTGACACCCTTGGATCACGAACCGGGCACCCGCACGGAGGCGCCGATGGAGCGCCTCCTGTACGAGGTGAAGAAGGTCATCGTCGGCCAGGATCACCTGCTCGAGCGGATGGCCGTCGCGCTCCTCGCGCGGGGCCATCTCCTCGTGGAGGGGGTCCCCGGGCTCGCCAAGACGATGGCGATCAAGACGCTCGCCGGGGCGATCGGCGGGGAGTTCAAGCGCATCCAGTTCACGCCCGACCTCGTCCCTGCCGACCTCGTCGGGACGCGGATCTACAACCAGAAGACCGGCGAGTTCTCGACCTCGCTCGGACCGGTGTTCACGAACCTCCTCCTGGCCGACGAGATCAATCGGGCGCCGGCGAAGGTCCAGAGCGCGCTGCTCGAGGTCATGCAGGAGCGACAGGTCACGATCGGGCACGAGTCCCACGCGGTTCCGTCGCCCTTCCTCGTCCTCGCCACCCAGAATCCCATCGAGACCGAAGGCACCTATGCGTTGCCCGAGGCCCAGGTGGACCGGTTCATGCTCAAGGTCCTCGTCGACTATCCGAGCCCGACCGAGGAGTTCGCGATCGTCGAGCGGATGACCGGCCGGCTCGATCGCATCTCGCAGGTCCTGTCGACCGATGATCTCGTCCGCCTCCAGGGGGTGGTCGACGAGGTCTACGTCGACCCGGCCCTGGTCGAGTACGCCGTCCGGCTGACGAACGCGACACGCTCGCCACAGCGCCACGGGATGGTCGAGCTCCAGCGCTATATCACCTACGGAGCGAGCCCACGCGCCTCGATCAACCTCATCCTGACCGGGCGCGCGCTCGCGTTCGTTCGCGGCCGCGAATACGTCCTGCCGCAGGACGTCATCGACATGGCCCACGACGTCATCCGCCATCGACTCGTCCTGTCCTACGAGGCGCTGTCGGACAACGTGACCGCCGATCAGATCCTGGCCTCGATCATCAGTCGCGTGCCGGCCCCCGTCGTGCCGCTCCAGGATCGGGATGGCGTCCGCGTCGGCGCCTGAGCGCATCCTCCAGCGGCTCGACTGGCAGGTCGTCCGGCGGCTGGACGGCCTGCTCCAGGGCGACTACCGAAGCCTCTTTCGGGGCGGCGGGCTCGACTTTGCCGCGCTCCGCGAGTACCAGTTCGGCGACGACGTGCGGGCGATCGACTGGAACGTCACGGCCCGGACCACGACGCCCCACGTCCGCGAATACCTCGAGGATCGCGAGATCACTGCCTGGTTCCTTCTCGACCTGAGTCCGTCGGTCGACTTCGGGACGGTGGGCCTGGACCGCGAGAAGCGGACGGTGCTGATCGACTTCGTCGCGACCCTCGCCCGGCTCCTCACGCGGCGCGGGAACCGGGTCGGGGCGATCCTCTACGGCGGCGAGGTCGGCCGGACGATCCCCGTCGGCTCCGGCCGCAACCAGGTCCTGCGGCTGGTCGAGGAGCTCCTGCGCGAGCCGCGTCTCGAGGCCGCGCCAATCACCGATCTCGGCGCGCTGCTCGAGGCCGCCCATCGCCGGATCCGCCGGCGATCGCTCGTCGTGTTGATCTCGGATTTCATCGGCGAGCCCGGGTG
Source organism: Candidatus Limnocylindrales bacterium (assembly GCA_036264795.1). GTDB lineage: Bacteria > Chloroflexota > Limnocylindria > Limnocylindrales > CSP1-4 > CF-46. The sequence continues at coordinate 6,374 of DATAQF010000068.1, forward strand.
GGAACGGCCGCTCGAGCTCCTCAACCGCCGGCACGAGCTCCTCGCCGTCCGCCTCGTCGACCCCCGCGAGGTCGAGCTGCCGAACGTCGGGCCGGTGATGATGCACGACGCCGAGACCGGCGAGCAGCTGTACGTCGACACGGCGGACGCCGGCTTCCGGCGCCGCTTCCGCGCCGCGGCGGACGCGCGTCAGGCCGCGGTCGAGGCGGCCCTCGCGCGGGCCCGGGTCGAGACCGTCACCCTCTCGACCGACGACGATCTCGTCCGGGCGATCGTCCGCATGGCGCACGAGCGTCGGATCCGCCGCAGACGACCCGCATGACCTTCCTGTCTCTGCCCCTGCTGCTCCTCGTCGTGCTCGTCCCGGCCGGCATTCTCGTCGCCGGCCGGATCGACGCCCGCCGGCGGGCGCGGCTCGCGGCGCTGACCGGATCCGGCTGGGTCCGGCCCGCCGGCTCCGCCGCCCGCCGCAGCTCGATCGCGGACCGGATGGCGGCGCTTCTGACCGTCGTCGCGTTCGTCCTGCTCGCGATCGCCGTCGCGCGCCCGCAGGCGACGATCCCGGTCCCCCGCGTCGAGGGCACGGTCCTGCTGACGTTCGACGTCTCGGCCAGCATGGCCGCCGCCGATGCCAAGCCGACCCGGATCGAGGCCGCGAAGGCCATCGCCAGGGCGATCGTGGACCGCAAGCCCCCGGGCGTCGTCGTCGGGGTGGTCGCGTTCAGCGATTCGGGGCTGTCGATCCAGACGCCGACCGCCGACCAGGCCACGATCGTCCAGGCGATCGACCGACTCGGACCGGCTCGGGGCACATCGCTCGGCCAGGGGATCCTGGCGTCGCTCGGCGCGATCCAGCAGGCCGAGACCGACACCCCGGCGGGCTACTACAGCAATCGATCGGCCGAACCGACCGCCGCGCCGACGCCGGCCGCCCCGGGCAGTCACGATGCCGCGGCGATCGTCCTGTTCAGCGACGGCGAGAACAACGAGCGACCCGACCCCGTCGCGGCCGCCCAGACGGCCGCCGATCGCGGCATCCGGATCGAGACGATCGGCGTGGGAACGGCAGCCGGCTCGACCCTCGACCTCGACGGCTTCCGCGTTCAGACCCAGCTCGACGAGACACTCCTCCGCCAGATTGCCGACATGACCGCCGGCACGTACGAGCCGGCGGCCAATGCCGATCCGGCGGCGATCTACGCGAGTCTTGGCCGGAACCTCGTGGCCCGCGACGAATCGATCGAGATCACGGCCGTGGTGGCCGGCGTAGGGCTCGTTCTGCTCATTGCGGCCGGGATCCTCTCCCTGGCTCGCTCGGGGCGGCTCCCGTGACGGCGGCCACGCGCCCCCGCGTGAGCATGCCGGCTCCCCGGTTCGCCGACCATCGATGCGCCGGAGATTCCCGATGACCTTCCTCTGGATCGGCCTGCTCGCGGGGCTCGTCGTCGTCCCCCTCGTCGTCGCGATCTACCTCTGGAGCCTGCGCCGGCGCCGGCCCGGCACCGCGCGCTATTCGAGCCTTGCCCTGATCCGGGATGCCCGACCGAGCTCGTCGCGGCTTCGCCGGCACCTGCCGTTCGCCCTGTTCGCATCGGCCCTCATCGCGCTCGTCGTGGCGCTCGGCCGGCCCGGCATGGTCCTGAGCGTCCCGTCCAACCAGACGACGATCATCCTCGCGATGGACGTCTCGGGCAGCATGTGCTCGACCGACATCCTGCCGACGCGGCTCGAGGCCGCCGAGACCGCGGCGATTGCCTTCGTCACCTCCCAGAACTCGCGGACGCGAATCGGCATCGTCGCGTTCAGCGGCTTCGCGGCCGTGGTCCAGCCGCCGACGTCGGACCAGAAGACGCTGATCGACGCGATCCGCAGCCTGACGACCGGCCGGCGGACGGCCGTCGGGAGCGGGATCCTCGCCTCGATCGATGCCCTCGCCGAGGTCGATCCGACGATCGCGCGGAGCGTCCAGGACGGCCGACCCGGCACCGAACCGCCGCCGGTCCCGGCGGGCACCTACGCGGCCGACATCATCGTCGTCCTGACCGACGGCGCGAGCAACGCGGGTCCGGCCCCCGTCGATGCCGCGCAGCAGGCCCTCGACCGGGGGCTGCGCGTGTACACGATCGGGTTCGGGTCTGCCGGAGGCGGTGAGCTGGACCCGGTCTGCCGGCGCCAGTTCCTGGGCAACGAACCCGGTGGCGGAGGCTTCGGCGGCGGCTTCGGGGGTGGCGGCCTCGGGGGCGGACCGGGCGGCGGCTTCCGGCGCGGCATCGACGAGGACACGCTCCGCCAGGTCGCGGATCTCACCGGAGGCGCCTATTACCCAGCGGAGAGCGCCCAGCAGCTCGAGCAGGTCTTCGCGAAGCTGCCGTCGACCGACATCACGCGCCAGGAGGTCGTCGAGGTCAGCTCGGTCTTCGTCGGGCTCGGCGGGATCCTGGCGGCCCTCGCGCTGCTCCTCGGACGCGTCTGGCGGCCGCTCCCCTAGCTCAGGCGGTCACGCTCGTGACGAGCGCCTGCGCCTCGTCCAGCAGCCGTTCCAGATGGTCCTCGCCGCGGAAGCTCTCGGCGTAGACCTTGGCCACGTTCTCGGTGCCCGAGGGACGGGCGGCGAACCAGCCGTTCGCCGTGACGACCTTCAGCCCGCCGATCGGGGCGTCGTTGCCCGGGGCGCGGGTCAGGATCGCGGTGATCGGGTCGCCGCCAAGGGTCGACGCCGTGACGTCCGAGGGCGACAGGCGCCCGAGCGCGGCCTTCTGCTCGGGCGTGGCCGGGGCGTCGACGCGGCGGTAGGCAGGCGCCCCGAACCGCTCCGTCAGCTCGCCGTAGGCCACCCCCGGATCGCGGCCGGATCGGGCGGTCAGCTCGCAGGCCACGAGGTCCGCGATGATCCCGTCCTTGTCGGTCGTCCAGACGCTCCCGTCGCGGCGAAGGAAGGATGCGCCCGCACTCTCTTCCCCGCCGAAGCCGATCGACCCGTCGACGAGGCCCGCGACGAACCACTTGAACCCGACCGGGACCTCGACGAGTCGTCGCCGAAGGTCGGCGACCACGCGGTCGATCATCGAGGACGAGACGAGCGTCTTTCCGACCCCGACATCCGGGGCCCAGCCGCGCCCGCCGCCGAAGAGGTACCCGATCGCGGCGCTCAGGAAATGGTTCGGGTTGAGCAGGCCGGCCATCGGGGTGACGATCCCGTGCCGGTCGGCGTCGGCATCGTTTCCGAGGGCGAGGTCGAACCGGTCCTTCTGGGCGATGAGGCCGGCCATCGCGGACGGAGACGACGGGTCCATCCGGATCTTGCCGTCCCAGTCATAGGTCATGAAGCCGAATCGCGGGTCGACGCGATCGTTCACGAGCGTGAGATCGAGGCCGTACCGCTCGGCGATCGCCGGCCAGTACCCGACCGAGGCGCCGCCCATCGGATCCACCCCGATCCGCAGCCCCGACGCTCGGATCGCCTCCATGTCGATCACCGACCCGA
>DATAQF010000073.1:0-17986 GCA_036264795.1 Candidatus Limnocylindrales bacterium
CAGGGGTCCGCTCGGCATCGGGATCCCGGCGGAGTCGCGGGGCAGGCTGAACATCGCAACCTGCTTCGTCGTCGGGTCGATCGAGACGACGATGAGGGTGTCGGTGTTGTACGTCCCGTCGCCCGGGCGCTGGTCGGAGCCGACCAGGAGGATGTTCAGCCGCTCCGTCCCGTTCCATGGCGGGATCGTCTGGTTCGGCAGCGCCGATCCCTGGATGGGCGGCGGCGTCGGCGTGGGCGCGCCGCTGTCGATCGGCTCATCCGTGGGGGAGGCGGGCCCGGACGGCGAGGCGCTGGGCGTGTCGCAGTTTGCGGTCCCGGTCGTGTCCTGGGAGAGGAACATGCACGGGTCGTTGAGGGCGCCGATCGCCAGCAGGTCGTAGCGGGCCACCACGACATGCGCACCGGCCATCACGAGGACGACGGCCAGCAGGCCTCCGGCGGATAGCGGGTTCACGATCAGCCGCGGGCGTCCGAGACGCTCGGCGCTGCCGGCGCCGACGGCGACGGCGTTCAGGTACGTCGTGACCCGGTAGGCATCGACGATCGCGACGAGTCGGTAGAGGAGCGCGATCAGATTGAACAGGAAGATCCCGGGGAGGACTCCTTGGGCGAGGACGAAGGCGATCAGCTGGGTCGGCTGCATCCGGAGGGCGACGCCCGCGCCGAGGGCGAGAAGGAGCACCGGCGGCGCCGCGAACGCCAGGGCCCGCTGGTAGGCGCCCGCATATGCATGCCCCAGGCCCGGAAAGAGGAGGGAGAGGAACGCGGCGACGAACGGCGATCGCCCTCGCGGCCGCGACTCCTGCGCGCGCTGCATCGCGGGTAGGATACTCGGACACCCGACGGCCGTCGCCGGGACTCGCCCGGCCCGGCTTCGGGGCCGACCCGGTCGCCGGCTCGCGCCCCGGCGCGACCCACCACGGCGAGTCGCCCACGACCGTTGCGCACCCGTCCAGCCGAGGCCCGATGTTCCGACCCGTCACCGCGAAACCCGACCTGATCGCCGAGGAGCACGCCGTCCTGGCGGAGTGGCGAGAGCGTCGGACGTTCGAGCGCCTCCGCGCCCAGAACGCGGGCGGTCCGAAATGGAGCTTCCTCGACGGGCCGATCACCGCGAACAACCCGATGGGCGTCCATCACGCCTGGGGCCGCACGTACAAGGATGTCTTCCAGCGCTTCCACGCGATGCTCGGGGAAGACCAGCGCTACCAGAACGGCTTCGACTGCCAGGGGCTGTGGGTCGAGGTCAACGTCGAGCGGGATCTCGGATTCACGAACAAGCGCGACATCGAGGAATACGGCATCGCCGAATTCGTGTCGCTCTGCAAGCAGCGCGTCCTCACGTATGCCGCCCGCCAGACCGAGCAGAGCATCCGACTCGGGATGTGGATGGACTGGAACGACCCCGACCAGCTCCGCCGGCTCCGGGACCTGCTCGCCGCGGATCCGTCCCGGATCGTCACGATCGACGGGCCGGAGGGCCCGGTCACCGACTCCGTCGAGATGCTGATCGGGCGGCTCGGGATGCCCGAGACGGGCGGCAGCTACTTCACGTTCAGCAACGAGAACAACGACCTGATCTGGGGGTTCCTGAAGGAGTGCCACGCGCGCGGCTGGCTCTACAAGGGCCACGACACGATGCCGTGGTGCGCGCGCTGCGGGACCGGGATCTCGCAGATGGAGATGAACGAGGGCTACGCCGACCGCGAGGATCCGGGGCTCACCGTCCGGTTTCCGCTCCGAGACCGGCCGGGCGAAGACCTCCTCGTCTGGACTACGACGCCGTGGACGCTGTCGGCGAACGTCGCGGCGGCGGTCGGGCCGAGCCTTCGCTATGTCAAGGTCCGCCAGGGCGACCAGGTCCACTGGCTCGCGAAGGGAACCGTCAAACAGGCGCTCGTCGGCCCGTTCGAGGTGCTCGATGAGCAGCCGGGCACGGGGCTCGTCGGCTGGCGCTACGAAGGCCCGTTCGACGACCTGCCGGCCGTCCGGGCGGCGTTCGCCGTGGGCCGGTCGTCGATCGCGGCCGACGCGCCGTACGAGCACGTCGTCGTCCCGTGGGACGAGGTCGGCGAGGACGAGGGCACGGGCATCGTCCATATCGCGCCCGGCTGCGGAGCGGAGGACTTCGCGCTCGGCAAGAGCCTCGGGTTGCCGATGATCGCCCCGCTCGACGAGTCCGGGATCTTCGTCGACGGCTTCGGCTCCCTCACCGGTCGCGACGTCCGCGACGTGACCGATTTCATCGTGCAGCACCTCAGGCATGAGGAGCGCTTCTACCGCCTCGAGCCGTACCACCACCGCTACCCCCATTGCTGGCGGTGCAACACGCCGCTCGTCTTTCGGCTCGTCGACGAGTGGTACATCAGCATGGGGCCGGTCTACGACAGGCCACGCTCACAGCTGACGAAGGCCGAGGTCGAGGCGAGCCTCCGATACCAGATCATGGAGGTCGTCGACCGGATCCGGTGGATCCCCGGCTTCGGCTACGACCGGGAGCTCGACTGGCTCCTGAACATGAGCGACTGGATGATCAGCAAGAAGCGTTACTGGGGCCTGGCGCTGCCGATCTACGACTGCCGGGCGTGCGGCACCTTCGACGTGATCGGGGGCCGAGAGGAGCTGCGCGAGCGCGCGGTCGACGGCTGGGAGCGGTTCGACGGTCATACCCCGCACCGTCCGTACGTCGACGAGGTTTCGATCGCCTGTCCGTCGTGCGGTGAGCCGGTCGAGCGGATCCGCGACGTCGGCAATCCGTGGCTCGACGCCGGGATCGTGCCGTTCTCCACGCTCCACTACCGCGAGGATCCCGAGTACTGGCGGCAGTGGTTCCCGGCCGACTTCATCACCGAGAGCTTTCCGGGTCAGTTCCGCAACTGGTTCTACTCGATGCTCGCGATGTCGACCGTTCTCCGGCGCGAGCCGCCCTTCCTCGAGATCTTCGGCTATGCCCTCGTCTTCGGCGAGGACGGCCGGCCGATGCACAAGAGCGCCGGCAACGCGATCGAGTTCGACGAGGCCGCGGAGCGGATGGGCGTCGACGTCATGCGCTGGATGTTCGCCCGGGCGCGACCGGAGGAGAACATCCTCTTCGGCTGGCATGCAGCGGACGAGGCGCGCCGCGAGCTCCTCGTGCTCTGGAACGTGTACTCCTTCCTCGTGACCTACGCCCGGCTCGCCGCCTGGATGCCGGCCGCGCCCGCGGCCGCCGATCGTGGGGCCGCGCCTTCCGGGCCGGTTCTCGATCGCTGGATCCGCTCCCGCGCCGCGGGATCGGCGAGGATCGTCGGCGAGCGCCTGGCCGACGTCGACGCGCTCGGGGCCACGAGGACGATCGCGACCCTGATCGACGACCTCTCGACCTGGTATCTGCGCCTGTCCCGAAAGCGGTTCTCGCGCAACGACAACCCGGCCGACCGCGACGCCGCGTTTGCGACACTCCACGGCACGCTCCTCGCGGTGACCCGGATGGCCGCGCCGATCCTGCCGTTCCTCACCGAATCGATGTACGGAAATCTCGCCTCCGAGATGACGGGCGCGCCCGACAGCGTGCACCTGACCCGGTGGCCCGCCGAGGAGCTGGCCGATGGTCGCGACGAGGCGCTCGAGCGGGCGATGGCGACGGCCCGGACGGCCGTCGAGCTGGCCCGGACGCTTCGGGGTTCGGCCGGCATCAAGACCCGCCAGCCGCTCGCCCGGATGTGGCTCGCGCTGCCGGGCGGGGATCTGCCGGACCGCGACGCGCTCCTCGCCCTGATCCGCGACGAGGTCAACGTCAGGACCGTCGAGCTGATCGGCGACGAATCGGAGCTCGTGGAACGTCGCGTTCGGCCGTTGCTGCCGAAGATCGGCCGGACCCATGGCAGCGCGATCCCGGCGATCATGGCCGCTGCTCGCGAAAATGCCGTCGAGTACCACCCCGACGGGTCCGTCACCCTCGCCGGGGTCACCCTCGCGCCCGACGAGGTCGAGATCCTCGCCACGCCCCGGCCCGGCACCGCCGTCGCCCATGACGGCGGCGTCGTCGTCGTGATCGACACCGAGATCGACGCGGACCTCCGGGCCGAGGGTGATGCTCGGGAGCTGCAGCGGGCCATCCAGGACCTCCGCAGGGAGGCCGGCCTCGCGCTCGACGACCGGATCGAGCTCTGGGTGGACGGATTGCCGGATGCGGTGGCGGCACATCTCGACCAGATCGCCGCCGAGACCCTCGCGAGCTCGGTCGAGGTCGGAGCCCGACCCCCGGATCCGGGCGTGGGCCGTTCCACGATCGCCCTCTCGAGCGGCCCCGTCACGATCGCGCTGCGGCGCGACGCTCGGGTGACGGCCGAGTGACACGTCGAGGCGGCTGGCTCCTGTTCCTCGGCCTGGCGACCGTCGTCGTCGTCGTCGACCAGGCCACGAAGGCGGCCGTGACCGCAGCGCTTCGGCCGGGCGAGAGCCGGCCGATCGTCGACGACCTCGTCCGGATCGTCTTCAGCCAGAACAGCGGAGCGCTGTTCGGGCTCTTCAAGGACAACGCCGCGATGTTCGGGATCGTATCGCTCGCCGTGATCGGCCTGATCGTGGCGTACCACACCAGGACGGCCGGCAGCCCCTACATGACCGTGACCCTCGGGCTCCTGCTCGGTGGCGCGATCGGCAACATGCTGGATCGCCTGCTCCGCGGCTACGTCGTCGATTTCGTCGATGGCGGGATCGGCTCGGTGCGGTGGTACACCTTCAACGTCGCCGACGCGGCGATCAGCCTCGCGATCGTGCTCCTGTTCCTGACCGCGCTCCGGCCGTCGCTCGCGGGCGGCTCCGAGCCTGCGGCGGCGGCCGTCCACCCGTCGTCGCCGCCACTCGGACCGGGCGAGCAGCAATGACGGGGCCCGGCACGCACGACCTCCAGGTGCCGTCGGATGCGGCGGCGCAGCGCGCGGATCGCTACGTTGCCGACGTGACCGGTATCTCGCGGAGCCACATCCAGAAGCTCATCTCCGCGGGGAGGCTGACATCGGACGGGGTGCCCCTCCGTTCCAACTCGATGATCGGACCCGGGACCGAGCTCAGGCTCATCGTCCCGGAGCCCGAGGCCCTCGACCTGGCGCCCGCTCCCGAGATCCCGGTCGCCATCGTCTACGAGGACGAAGACCTCCTGATCATCGACAAGCCGGCCGGTCTCGTCGTTCACCCCTCGCCTGGCCACGGCAGCGGAACGCTCGTCAATGCCCTGCTGGCGCTCGGGCCGGAGTCCGGCGGCGGGTTCGGCGGCATCGCCGGCGTCCAGCGACCGGGGATCGTCCACCGGCTGGACCGCGACACGAGCGGGCTCCTCATGGTCGCCCGGACCGACGGTGCGCAGCACTCGCTCATGGCACAGCTCAAGGCGCGACGGGTCAAGAAGACGTACCTCGCGCTCGTCCTCGGCGAGGTTGCCGCCGAGGTCGGCCGGATCGAGGCACCGATCGGGCGGGACCCGAAGCACAGGACGCGGATGGCCGTCGTCCCCGACGGCCGGGCGTCCACGACGGGCTATCGGGTCCGCGAGCGGTTCGCGGGCTGGACGCTCCTCGAGGTGGATCTCGTCACCGGGCGGACCCACCAGATCCGGGTCCATCTCGATGCGATCGGCCACCCTGTGGCGGGCGACCCCGTCTACGGCACGGGCACCTCGCGCAACGGCCCGCGGGCGAGCGGCGACTCGCCCGCCCTCGAGCGGCTGTTCCTCCACGCCTGGCGAATCCAGCTGACGTCGCCGAGCCACGGCAACCTGATCCGGGCCGAGGCGCCGCTGCCGCCCGAGCTCGACGGCGTGCTCGAGGGGCTGCGTCACGCCGCGAGCGCCCTCTCGGGGCCGGACGGCCGGCGATGACCGACGCCGATCGCAACAGCCGCCTCGCCCCGCCCGTGGACATTCCGGATGGTCAGATCTCCGACGATCCGGGCCGTCCCGACTACACGATCGAGGGCGCCCCCGGCGCGATGCTGATCATCATCTCGGGGCCGTCCGGCGTCGGGAAAGACACGATCATCGACGCGCTCCGACGGAACGAGCGTGAGACGAGCCGAGACGGTGACCGGCACTACGTCGTGACCGTCACGACGAGGGCGCGGCGCGCCGGCGAGGTCGACGGGGTCGACTACCACTTCGTGAGCCGGGACGAGTTCCTCCGCATTCGCGATGACCGCGGGTTCCTCGAGGCGAACGAGGTTCACGGCAACTGGTACGGATCGCCGCGGGACCAGGTCCGGAATGCGCTCGTGGCGGGCAGGGACGCGATCCTGAAGATCGACGTCCAGGGCGCACAGGTCGTCAAGGAGCAGGTCAGCCAGGCTCTGCTGATCTTCGTCGTCCCACCCTCTCTCGAGACGCTGTTCCATCGTCTCCGATCGCGGGCGACGGAGACCGCCGATGAGCTCGAGCTTCGCCAGCGCAACGCGGCTCTCGAGCTCGCCAGGCAGGACGACTACGACCACGTCGTCGTGAACGAGACCGGGCAGGTCGAGCGGACGGCCGAGTCGATCGACGCGATCGTCGCCCAGGAGCACGCCCGGCATCCCCGCCGCCGCGTCCGGGTCTAGGAGGCGGGCACGCTCGCGGTCGCCGGTCCGGAAGCGACGAGCGTCCGGCACGTCGAGGTTGCGATCGATGCCGCCGGCGCGGGCGGAAACCGGACCTACAGCTACGCGGTCCCGCCCGACCTTGCCGATCTCGCCGACGGCGAGGCGGTCCTCGTCGAATTCGGGCGTCGGCAGGCCCTGGGCATCGTCCTCGGACCGGGAGACCCGCCCGCCGGCGTCGTTGCGAAGCCGATCGCCGGGCGCGTCCGGGCCGACGGCCCGCTGCTCCCGCCCCTCGCCCTCGGCCTCGCCCGGTGGATCGCGAACCACTATCTCGCGCCGCCCTCGATCGTCCTCCGGGCGATGCTCCCGCCGGGCCTTCTCGAGCGGCTGGAGCTGATCGCAGAGCGCCGACCCGGCGTGCCGCCGGACGATCTCGTGGCCGTCGAGCGCGACCTGCTCGACCAGCTGGAGCGTGGCGCCCGGCCGATCCGGGACCTCGTCGTGGCCGATGGGCGGGCCGCGCTCGTCCGGCGCCTGCGGACCCTGGAGACCCGGGGCCTCGTGACGCTCGACTGGACGCTCCAGGCCGCCGGCGCGGGGCCGCGCTTCGAGCGGTGGATCACGCTGACCGAGGAGGGCCGGACTGCAGCTTCCGGAGCGGCCACCGGCGCGAATCCGCCCGGACGCCCGCTCGGCCCACGCCAGCTCGCCGCACTGGCGGAGCTCGCCGCCGGACCGGAGGACGGCCTACCGGGGGCCGAGCTCGGGGAGCGGCATGGGACCGCCGCGATCGCAAGCCTCGCTCGGCGCGAGCTCCTGGCGGTCGATGTGCGGGAACGGCCGCGGCGGCCGCTCGCCCGACGCCCCGTCGGGCTGCGCGGCGGCCGCCCGACCGGCGCGCCTCTGACCGGACCCCAGGCGGAGGCCGTCGAGCTCGTCCGAGCCGCAGTCGCCGCCGGCGACGGGACGCCACTCCTTCTCGACGGCGTGACCGGCGGCGGGAAGACCGCGATCTATGTCGAGGCGATCATCGCGTCGCTGGAGCGTGGTCGACCCGTCCTGGTGCTCGTGCCGGAGATCGCCCTGGCGCTGCCGCTGGTGGATCGGCTCCGGGCGGATCTCGATGTCCGCGTCGCGCTCGTCCACTCCGGGCTCGGTGACGGGGAGCGGGCCGACGAGTGGCGACGGGTCCGCCGAGGCGACGTCGACATCGTCGTCGGGACGCGCCTCGCGGTCCTGGCGCCGCTCGACGACATCGGCCTGATCGTCGTCGACGAGGAGCACGAAGGCGCCTACAAGAGCGATCGCACGCCACGCATTCAGGCCCGGGACGTCGCGATCGAGCTCGCCGCGCGGGCCGGCGCCGCGCTGGTCCTCGGCAGCGCGACGCCGGCGGTCGAGACGGTCGGTCGGGTCCGGGAGGGCCGCTACCGTCGGGTCGTGCTGCCCGACCGGCCGAGCGGCGAGCGGCCACTGGTGGAGGTCGTCGATCTGCGGGCCGAGCTGAAAGGCGGCAACCGAGGCCTCCTGTCCGACCGACTGGCCGGCGCGATCGCGGCGCTCGACACGGACGGCGGCGAGCGGGCGATCCTGGCGATCAACCGGCGTGGCTCGGCGTCCGTCGTCCTGTGCCGCGACTGCGGGTACGTCCAGACCTGCCCGGAGTGCGAGCGCCCGCTCGTCTACCACCAGGCGGGCACGAGCCTGCGCTGCCATCACTGCGGCCGCGCGACGCCCATCGCAACCCGCTGCCCGAGCTGCGGCTCACCCCGGATCCGGTACCTCGGCGGCGGGACCCAGAAGGTCGAGCAGGAGGTCCGGCAGCGCTTCCCTGGCCTCCGCGTCGGCCGGCTGGACCGCGACGTCGTCGAACGCCGCGGCGCCGCCGAGCGGGTCATCGACGCGTTCGCCGCGGGCCGGATCGACGTCCTCGTCGGCACGAGTCTCGTCACGAAGGGCCTCGACATCCCTGCGGTCACTCTCGTCGGTGTCGTCTCGGCCGACGTCGCCCTGAATCTCCCGGATGAGCGCGCGGCCGAACAGACCTACCAGCTGCTCAGCCAGGCCGTCGGGCGGGCCGGCCGCGGCGACCGTCCGGGTCTCGCGATCATCCAGTCCTACCAGCCGGACCATCCGGCGATCCGGGCGGTCGTCGATGACGATCCGACGGCGTTCTACGACGAGGAGCTCGAGCTCCGGCGGCGGTTCGGATCCCCGCCGTTCGGGCGCCTCGTGAAGCTGACCGTGGGTCTCGCCGATCGCGAGGCCGTCGTCCGGGAGGCCGAGGCCATGGCCGAGCGGCTCCGCGACCGAGCCCGAGAGCGCGGCGCGGACACCGCGATCATCGGGCCGGCGCCGGCCTACGTCGCTCGTCGCGCCGAGCGCTGGCGCTGGAACCTGGTCCTGCGCGGCACCGATCCGCGGCTTCTCCTCGACGGGGGGCTCGACCCGCCGTGGGCCGTGGACGTCGACCCGGACAGCCTGCTCTGACCACGCTGCTGCGTCGGGTCGCGGTCCACGGTGGCTCGCTGTCGCGTCCGCATGATCGTCAGCAATGCGCGCGCGAGGTTTCCGGCGGACAATGGGTCGTCCAGGTACCAGGGAGGCCTTTCGATGGATGACAGGTACGACACGCCGGCCGGCGGCACGGCCGGCCAGGGTGGAACGAGCGGCCAGAAACCGGCCGACGAGGCGTTCGGCTGGACGGCACCGGACGCCGGGAGCGACGCGGCCACTTCAGGCGATGCGCGGGCGACGGCCGAGCGGATGCTCGCCCAGCTCCAGGCGATGATCGATTCGGTTGCGACGCAGGCGGGCCCGGTCGTTCGGCAGATCGGCGTGAAGGCGGCCGAGCTTGCCGCGGTTGCCGCCGACCGCGCCGGCCCGATGGCCCACCGTGCGGCCGATGCGACTGCCGACGCGAGCGAGAAGCTCGCCGAGAAGTCACGAACGTGGGCAGCCGAGCTGCGCACGAAGATGGAGACGAACGGGAGCGGCGACACCTCCGGCGGGGCCTCGACGGCCGTCCTCGACGGTGCCGACGATCCGATCGAGCGATCGGCGAAGGACGACCCGGCCGAGGGCCCGCGAACCTAGTCGTTCTGAGGCAGCCTCGCGTGGGCCGATCCCGGACGGCCCACGCCGCGGCATGTCCGGGCGGGTCGGGTCCGAGGTCGTCGGTATACTCCGCCGATGAGCGTTCGCCCCATCGTCCTCCTCGGTGATCCACGTCTCCGGCTCAAGGGCCTGCCCGTCGACAGCTTCGGGAAACCCCTCCACCAGCTGCTCGAGGACATGACCGAGACGATGCGTCACGCCCCGGGGGTCGGGCTGGCCGCGCCGCAGGTCGGCGAGGCGCTCCAGGCGTGCGTCATCGAGGTCCAGGACCATCTCTACGAGTTGATGAACCCGCGGATCGTGCGGGCGAGCGGCGATGATCGCGACCTCGAGGGGTGCCTCTCGCTCCCGGGCTACTACGCCTACGTGACGCGCCGCGAGAAGGTCTGGGTCGTCGCCCAGAACCGCTTCGGCAAGAAGATCAAGGTCGCGGGCTCGGGTCTGCTCGGCCGCGCGCTCCAGCACGAGCTCGACCACCTCGACGGCAAGCTGTTCATCGACTACCTCGACTCGATGGACGAGCTGATTCCGGTCTCCGCCGATGACGAGGACGAGGCCGAGACGGGCGACGCCGACGGCCAGGGGACGCGAGAGGCGGCGAAGGTCCTCGCGTGACGGTCGCTGCCGCGGCCGACCCATCGATCGATTCGATCGACCGGCCCGGCGACCGGACCGTCCGGACGGTGTTCCTCGGCAGCGGACGATTCGCGCAACCGATCCTCGGCCGCCTCGCCGACCACCCCTCGATCGACATCGTCGGCGTCGTCACCGCACCGCCGCGACCGGTCGGCCGCCGGCAGGTGGAGACCCCGACGCCGGTCGACACTCAGGCCCGGAAGCTCGGGCTACCCGTCCTGACACCCGGCCGGCTCCGCGACCCGGCCGCCCTTGCGAGCGTCCTCGAGCTCGCTCCCGAGCTCGTCGTCCTGGCCGACTATGGCCAGCTCGTTCCGCGCGCGCTGCTCGACCTTCCGCACGGCGCGCTGAATCTCCACCCGTCGCTTCTCCCGCGCCACCGCGGAGCGGCCCCGATCCCGGCGGCGATCCTCGCGGGCGATCCCGAGTCCGGCGTGACGCTGATGCGGATGGATGCCGGGCTCGACACCGGCCCGATCGTCGCCGTCGAGCGGACAGCCATTGCGGGCGATGAGACGGCGCCGGCCCTCGAGGCACGACTTGCGATCGCCGCCGCGAGCCTCCTCGGGCGGTCGCTCGACCCGTGGCTGGCGGGCGAGCTCGAAACGGCTCCCCAGGGCGTGGATGGAGCGACGCTGACCCGACCCCTCCGACGCGCCGATGGTCGCATCGATCCACGGCTGCCCGCGATCCGCCTCGAGCGACAGATCCGGGCGTTCGACCCCTGGCCGGGCTCGTTCCTTCTGTCGGACGGGGATCGCCTCGCGGTGCTCGCGGCGGTCGTCTCGGATCCGGATCCCGCCGACGAGCCTGGACGACTGGTGGCCGATCCAGCCGGGCTTGCGCTCACGACCACCGACGGCCGGCTCGTTCTCCTCACGGTCCAACCGGCCGGCGGGCAGCCGATGAGCGGCGAGGACTATCTCCGCGGCCGACCGGCCATCCTCGGCCGCCGGATCGACCCGCCGGCAGTCGACGCGACGGCACCGTTGTGGGTGCCGGTCGAGGCGCGGTCAGGCTCGACCGCGACGACGACGCGATCGTCCGAGACGCCGGCGCCGCCCTCGGCGACCCCCGGCTCCCCGGGCCGGTCGGCCGGTCACGCGTAGACTCACCCGATGTCGATTCCCGCGCCGGGGACGGCCCTCAGGGTCGTCGCCGCTGACCCTCGCCCGGGCCTGTCCGGGATCCCGGTCGATAGGGTCGCGGGATGGTTTGCCGAGCACGGCGAGCCCACCTACCGGGCGCGCCAGGTCGGCGACGCCCTGTGGCGCGGTGAGGCGACGGGCTTCGACGACGTCCGGACCTTGCCGGCCGCACTTCGCGAATCGCTCGAGGCGGCGTTCCGGTTCGACACGGTCGCCGACACGGAGCTCCGCCTGTCCGACGGCGGCCTGACCGAGAAGGGGCTCCATCGCCTGGCCGACGGCGCGCTCATCGAGTCGGTCCTCATGCGGTATCCGGCGCGACCCGGCCAGCGCGAGCGGCACACGCTCTGCATCTCGAGCCAGGCCGGCTGCGCCGTCGGGTGCCCGTTCTGCGCCACGGGCGAGCTCGGGTTCGGGCGCGACCTCGAGACGGCCGAGATCGTCGACCAGGTCCGGCACGCTGCCCGTCGCCTCGCCGCGGACCGGAAGCGGCTGACGAACATCGTCTTCATGGGGATGGGCGAGCCGCTGCTCAACCTCGATCGCGTGCTCGCGGCGGTCGACGCCCTGAACGACCCGCGGCGGTTCGGGCTCGGTGCCCGCCACATCACGGTTTCCACGTCCGGCGTCGTGCCGGGGATCCGGCGGCTCACGGCGCTCGGGCCGCAGTTCACGCTTGCCGTCTCCCTCCACGCTGCGCGGGATGCGTTGCGGGACGTGCTCGTCCCGTTGAACCGCCGCTGGCCGGTGGCGGAGGTCGTCGCCGCGGCTCGTGACCATGCGACCGCAACCGGTCGGCGCGTCACGTACGAGGCCACGATGATCGCCGGCATCAACGACACGGAGATCGACGCGCGGGCGATGGCCGACCTGCTTCGTGGCGACCACGCCCACGTCAACCTCATCCCGATGAATCCGGTTGCGCACACCCCGTGGACGGCGTCGCCGGATCCCGTCATCGAACGGTTCGCCGCGATCCTCGGCGACGCCGGCGTTGCGGCCACGATCCGGAGGAACCGCGGCCAGGAGATCGGCGCGGCATGCGGGCAGCTTGCGGCGGAGCGGGCCGGCGAGCCGCCACCCGCGGTCGTCGCCCGCCGCCGGGCACGGCTCGTCGACGAGAGTGCCCAGGCCCTGCGGGGCGAGCGCAGCCACGAGCCCGTCCCCAGCGCGGTCGGAGAGTAAGGATGGCCGGCGGGCGGGCCCGGGTCGCCGTGAGCATCCTCGACGCCGACCATTCGAACATGGCGTACGCGATCCGGCGCGCCGAGCGGGAGGGCGCCGATCGGTTCCACCTCGACGTGATGGACGGACACTTCGTCCCGAACCTGACGTTCGGTCCCCGGATGGTGAAGGGGATCCGACGGCGCACGGAACTGCCACTCGACGCGCACCTGATGATCACGGACCCGCTGAAGTACGTCGACGAGTTCCTCGAGGCCGGCTGCGACTCGATCACCTTTCACGTGGAGGTCGATCCGGGCCAGATCGAGCCGACGCTGCTCGCGATCCGGAAGGCGGGCAGGGCGGCCGGCCTTGCGGTCAAGCCGAAGACGCCGCTCAGCGCGCTCGAGCCGTACCGCGAGCTCCTCGACATCGTCCTCGTGATGACCGTGGAGCCGGGGTTCGGTGGTCAGACGTTCATGCGCGACGTCGCCGAGCAGAAGCTCCTCGCCGCGCGCGAGTACCTCAGGCACAAGCCCGTCGGCGCGGAGGTCCACGTCGACGGCGGGGTCAACCGCGAGACGGCGGAACTCGTCGGTGGGCTCGGGGTCGACATCCTCGTCGTCGGGTCGGTCCTCTGGATGAAGGGCCGGAACATGGGCCGCGAGATCCGGCTCGTTCGGGCGCTCGCCGATGAGGGCTACCAGTACCGGCTGAACCACGGCAAGCCGCCGATCCCGCGCGACAGGATGGTCACGTTCGCCCAGCTGCCGAAGCACCTCGCCTGGCGGTTCATGGGCGACATCGAGAAAGGCGGAATCCCCGTCCTGCCGCTCCGGGGCTCGGGTCAGTTCAATCCCGACGGCGTGCGCGACTACGACATGCTCGTTCCGGCGTCGGCCGAGGAGCTGACGATCGAGCGCCACGCCGCCGATCGGGAGCGGTACGAGGCGGAGGCCGAGCGCTGGCGCAAGGAGTACGTCGCGGAGCACGGCTGGACCGATCCGCCGGAGTCGCTCGGCGACTCGGCCGCGCGGCCCAGCGGCCGGTGAGGGCACTCCTCCAGAGAACGACGGGCGCGCGGGTCCGCGTCGAGGGCGACATCGTCGGCGAGATCGGTCGTGGGCTGGTCGTCCTGCTCGGGGTGGGGCCGGGCGACGATGAGGCGACCGCCGATGCGCTTGCACGCCGCGTCACGGAGCTTCGGATCTTCGACGACGCGGATGGCCGGACGAACCTCTCCCTGGCGGACGTCGGTGGCGCGATCCTCGTTGTCAGCCAGTTCACGCTCTACGCCGACACGCGACGTGGTCGGCGCCCCGGCTTCACCGGCGCTGCGGCCCCGGATCTCGCCGAGCGGCTCTATCTGCGGTTTGCGGCCGCGCTCCGGCAGGACGACGTCGAGGTGGCCACGGGTCGGTTCGGCGCCGTGATGGCGGTCGAGCTGGTCAACGACGGCCCGTTCACGATCTGGCTCGATACCGCGGAGCGCTGACCCGGGCGGCAAAACGCCCGGCACGAGGCCGGGCGTCGGAGCGGGAGCGAACGGGGCCGAACGCTACTTGGTCGTCTTCAGGGACGTCCGGCGGCAGCGCGTGCAGACGAGCGCCTTCGTCTCGACGCCGTTCTCGCGGATCGTGAAGGGCTGGAGGTTCGGCTGGTAGCGGCGGTGAGCGCGGACGCGGTTCATCCCGGACGACTGCGGGTTGAAGCCGCCCATCGACACCTTGCCGCAGATCGCACAGGAGCGGGCCATGGTGGTCCTCGAAACGGTCGTTGCGTTGGGTGATCAGGTTCACGCCCGCGCACGAGGGCACGGGCATGCTCGGCTGGAAGGCCCGAGCGGGGCGGTATGATAGCACCCGCGTCGCGCGCCACGCCAGAGCGCGCCCGGCCGATCCGAACATCCAGGGAGGATGCCCGCGGCGTGCCCACCAGACCGTCGGTTCCGACCCCCGGCCGATCGCTCGTCTCGAAGCGCGCCGTCCTCGACATCATCCGCGCCGCGACCCTCGGCTCGTACGGCGTCGTCGGACTCGCCGGTGGCGGGCCGATGGCTCGTCTCGGGGATTGGCTCGGCCTCGCGCCGCGGGGCATCCGCGTCGAGCTCGCCGACCCGCTCACGATCGATCTCGATCTCGTCGTCGGCCACGGCCTCCCGATCGCGGAGGTCGCCCGCCAGGTGGACTCGGCGATCCGGTATGCGATCGGCCAGGCCCTCGGGCGCGACGTCGGACGACTGACGATCCACGTTGGGGGCCTGCGTGTCGCAGCCTTCGAACCGCCGATGGCCGGATCCCGATCCGCCACCGGCTCGACATCCGGGCTCGCCCCCGACGATCTCGCGGCAAGCGGGACGGACGTGGCCTGATGCCACGCCGGGGCTGCGACGGGGCGGGCCTCCTCGACGCGATGCGGAGCGCGGTCGCCAATCTCGAGCTCCACGTGGACGAGATCAACGCCCTCAACGTCTTTCCGGTACCGGACGGGGACACGGGAACGAACATGGCGGCGACGGTCCGTGCGGCGCTTGACGAAGCCGAGGAGGCGGGTGCGGCCGAGCCGGCATGGCGCATTGCGGCGGCCGTCAGCCACGGGGCGCTCATGGGCGCACGCGGGAACTCCGGCGTGATCACGAGCCAGATCCTGCGCGGTCTCGCCGAGGGTCTCGCCGGCAAGAAGCGCTTCGGCGGGCTCGATCTCGCACATGCGTTGGCGCTCGGGACGAAGACGGCCTACGCGGCCGTCGCGAAGCCGGTCGAGGGGACGATTCTCACGGTGATCCGGGAGGCCGCGGTCGCGTCCGTGGCGGCGGCCGAGAAGGACGACTCGATGGAGTCGGTCCTCACCGCGACCCTCGAGGCGGCGCACAAGGCCGTGGCGAAGACGCCGTCGCTGCTGCCGATCCTGCGCGAGGCCGGCGTCGTCGACTCCGGTGGCCAGGGACTCTTCCGACTGTTCGAAGGGGCGCTTCTGAGCGTCCGCGGCCGGCCGGTGTTCGCGATCGGCAGCGGCCCGGCGACGGCGGCCGCGGCAACGCATCGGGGCGACGAGCGGCGCGCGGTCGTGCCCGCGTTCCGAGCCGGCGTGAGCGCACTCGAGCAGGAGGCATTCGGCTACGAGACGGTCTTCGTCCTGACCGCAACGGAGGGCACAAGCCTGGACGTTCCCGCGATCCAGGCCCGGCTCGAGGAGCTCGGCAACTCGGTGCTCGTCGGGGGAGACGAGCGGATGGCCAAGGTCCACGTTCACAACGATCGGCCCGACGAGGCGATCGCGCTCGGGCTGGCGCTCGGCACGCTGACCCGGATCACGGTCGAAAATCTCGACGCGATGGCCGATGAGGTCCGCGAGGCACGGGCGAGCGAGTTCGTGCGCGGGACGGGGGCCGGAGGGGGACCGAAGGCGAGCTCGACGGGATCGCCATCCTCGGCGGTATCGGACGTCGCCGGCACGGCCCAGGGCGCGCCGAGGGGTGCCGTCGCCACCCGTGCGCCGATCGCGGCCGCCGCGCGTCGCGCCACGAAGCGGCTCGCGGTCGAGAATTTTGTCGAGCCCTCGGGGAACGGCGCTCATGCCGCCGCGGCCGTGGAGGTCGACGTCGCGCTCGGGCCCGCGATCGTCGCCGTCGTCGCCGGTGACGGCCTCGAGAAGCTCTACCGCGACTTCGGCGTCGAGCACATCGTCCGCGGTGGCCAGGCCGCGAATCCGAGCACCGGCGAGCTGCTTCGGATCGCGCGGCTCGCGAAGTCGCGCGAGGTCCTCCTCCTCCCCAACAATCCGAACGTTCGCCTCGCGGCCGAGCAGGCGGCCCGGATCTGCGCCGATCGACGTCTGGTGGTCATCCCGACCCGAAATGCCGCCGAGGGCATCGCCGCCATCCTCGCCTACGACCCGGATTCGGACGCCGCCACGAACGCGGGTCCGATGACGTCGGCCGGCCGCGGCCTCGCGACCGTCCAGATCACGGAAGCGGTGCGCGACGCGAGGCTCGGCGGCCACAAGGTCAAGAAGGGCCAGACGATCGCCCTGGATCCCGACGACGGGCTCGTGGCGGCCGACGGCGACCCCGAACGCGCCGTGCTGAAGGCGGTCGACGCCTTTCCCGCCGGCTCCGAGCTGGTCACGCTGTACTACGGCGCCGACGCGACGCTGGCGGATGCCGAGGCCATCGCCCGTCGGATCGGCGAGCATCTCGGAGCCGAGGTCGAGGTCGTCCACGGCGGCCAGCCGCACTACCGTTACCTGATCTCGGCCGAGTAGGGGAGTGACGGCTTCCGGTCATCGGACTTCCGCCGGCCGATCGGATCGGGCCGCCACCGGCGAGACCCGGGCCAAGCCGATCAGACCGGGCCCGAAGCCGCCGCCGCCGGATCCGGTCCAGCTGCTCGATGCGGATCTCGGCTCGTCCGGCCTCGGCGCGGCGAGCCTGCTGAAGCGGGCCGGACGCCGGCTCGGCTTCCTGACGGTCCGCGAGCTCCTCTTCCACCTGCCGCGCCGCTACGACGATCTGCGGGAGATGCGCCAGCTCGGCGAGCTGCGGTTCGTGGAAGAGGGAACGGTGGTCAGCGCCCGCGTCACGGTGGCCGACGTCCGGGTCGAGCCCTCGTTCCGTCGGCGCATCCAGCGGACGATCGCCCGTCTCGAGGACGACAGCGGCACGATCGATGCGACGTGGTTCGGTCGCCGCTTCATCGAGCGTCGCCTGTTCCCGGGCGCGGTCGTGATCGTGTCCGGCAAGCTCAAGCATTTCGGCCGGAAGCTCACCCTCGACAATCCGGACTTCCAGGCGGTCGGGGCCGAGGGCGAGATGCTCCACGTCGGGCGGATCGTGCCCGTCTACCGGCTGACCGCGGGTCTCACCGCCGCGCGGCTGCGGATCGCGATGCGAGAGGCGCTCGACGTCGCCGGCCGGGCGTACCCGGAGTACCTTCCGCCGGAGATCGTGGCCGACGAGGAGCTCGTGGGCATCCAGCGGGCGCTCGAGGAGGCTCACTACCCGGCATCGTTCGAGGGTCGCGACGCGGCCCTCCGACGGCTCGCCTTCGACGAGCTGCTCGCCCTGCAGCTCGGCATGGTCGGGCGGCGACGGCAGCGCGGTCGCGACGCGGCGCGGCCGATCGCCGTTCCGGATCCACTCGACGGGGAGCTGCGCGGGACGCTCACCGCGTCGATCTCGCGGAAGCTCGACCGCGAGATCGAGCTGACCGCCGACCAGGCAACCTCGATCGCCGCGATCCGCGAGGATCTCGCCCGACCCACGCCGATGCTTCGCCTGCTCCAGGGCGACGTGGGATCCGGAAAGACCGCGGTCGCGGCCTATGCCCTGGCGGCGGCCGCGCGGGCCGGGCTCCAGGGCGCGCTGCTCGC
>DATAQF010000090.1:0-8966 GCA_036264795.1 Candidatus Limnocylindrales bacterium
CGGCTCGTCCATGAGGAAGACGCGGGGCTCGCGGACGATCGCCCGAGCGAGCGCGACCCGTTGCTGCTCGCCGCCCGACAGCTGCGCCGGCCGTCGCGGCAGCAGATGGCCGATGCCGAGCATCTCGGCAACCCGCTCGACCTTCCCGTCCTGCTCGGCGCGCGAGAGGCGGCGGACCTTGAGCGGATACCGGATGTTCTCCCGCGCCGACAGATGCGGATAGAGGGCGTAGCTCTGGAAGACGAGGGCGACGTCGCGGTCCTTCGCCTCGAGCCCGACGACGCTCTTGCCGTCGATCCGGATATCGCCGCGATCGGGCTCTTCGAGACCCGCGAGCATGCGCAGGGCGGTCGTCTTGCCACAGCCCGAGGGACCGAGCAGGACGAGCAGCTCCCGATCGCTGATCTCGAGCGACAGTCCCCGGACCGCGGCCGCATCCTCGGCCTGGGCGGAGAACTGCTTCCAGACGTTGTCGTACTCGACGCCCGCCATCGGCTACAGACCCCTCGTGCTGTTCATCAGGCCGCGGACCATGAGCCGCCGCGCACCGAAGAAGACGACCATGACCGGGAGCAGGTACAGGACACCCATGGCGGCGATCACCCCGTATTGGACCTCCGTATAGCCGCCCTGGGTTCGCATCGCCTCGTAGAACGCCAGCGGCACGGTCTTGAGGTCCTGCTGGTCGATCAGGATGACGACCATCAGCACCTCCGCCCAGGCCGCGAGGAACGCGAGGCCGGCGGCGATTCCGAGACCCGGGCGGGCGAGCGGCAGGACGATCTCGACGAGGGCGCGAAATCGCGACCGACCGTCGAGCCAGGCGGCCTCCTCGAGGTGACGCGGGATCGAGTCGAAGAACCCCTTCATGAGCCAGATCAGGAACGGCAGCTCGATCGCCGCGTGGATCAGAATCAGGCCGAGGTAGCTGTTTCGCAGCCCGAGCTGCTTCGCGAGGCCGTAGATCGGGACCATCGTCGCGGAGATCGGCATCGTCTGGAGGAGGAGCACGGCGTACGTGATCCAGTCCTTGCGACGGAGATCGAGACGCGACAGCGAGTAGCCCGCCAGCGCGACCGCGATGACGACGAGGATCATCGTGGCAATGGCGACGAACAGGCTGTTGAGCAGGACCCGGCCGAAGTCGTGCTCCGTGAACAACCGGACGAAGTTCATCGCGGTCGGCGCGACGGGCCACTGGATGTAGGCGGTGGCCTTCTCGTCGAACGCGGCGCTCAGGAGCCACAGGAACGGGACGAGGAAGAACGCGCAGACGACGAGGAACACGAGATGGACGGCGATCCATTCGAGCGGACCGGCCTTCTTCTGTGGCCGGCGTTGGGGCGGCGCCTCCGCGGCGTCGGCCGCGCCGGCCATGGTCGCGGCCGGGGCCGTCGTGGAAGCGCCGGGCGTCGCCGCGGTCATGCGCGGGCCCTCGACCAGCGGAGGAAGACGATCGCGAACCCGAGGTTGAGCGCGAGCATCACGACCGCGATCGTCGACCCATAGCCGACGGCGTGAGCCTGGAACGCCTGGTGATAGGCATACAGGGCGATGACCTCGGTCTGGAGCGCCGGGCCGCCGTTCGTCAGCGCCTGGATGAGGATGAACGTCCCGAACGTCGCCATCGTCACCGACAGCAGCGTCAGCGCCGCGATCGGCCGAAGCAGCGGCAGCGTGTGGTCCCAGAAGCGGCGGAACGCATTCGCGCCGTCGACCCTGGCCGCCTCGTAGATGTCCGAGGGGATCGTCCGGAGGGCGCCCAGGAAGATCAGCATCGTGAACGCCGTTCCCCGCCAGATGTTGGCGATGATCACGGCGAGCATCGGCCCCGAGCCGAACCAGTCGACCGGCCCGAGACCGACGTGACTCAGCCCGACGTTCAGCGAGCCGTTGTAGAAGTCGAACATCGCGACCCACAGGAAGCCGGCGATGATCGTCGGGTTGACCCAGGCGAGCAGGACCGAGGCGTACACGAGGTTCGTGGCAAGGAAGCCGCGCCGCTCGGCGTGGTCGAGGAGGAGAGCGAGCGCGAGCCCGAGCACGAACTGGCCGATGATCGCCGACCCGATCACGAAGATGACCGAGTTGAGGATCACCCGGCCGAAGTCCGGGTCGGCGAACAGACGGGTGTAGTTGTCGAGCCCCACGAACCGCGGATTGGCGGCGTCGATGCCGACGAGGGCGCGGTTCGTGAAGCTCGAGATCAGGGCCCAGAGCGCCGGGCCGACGAAGAAGAGGGCGAGCAGGAACGCGGCGGGGCTGAGCCCCGCCAGGTACAGCCGGTTCCGCCGGAGCGAAGCCCGGCGACTCGCCGTCACTACAGGGTGGTGACCTTGTCCGCGCCGACGGCCTGCTTCAGGTCGTCCGTGTAGCGCTTGGCCGCCTCGTCCGCCCCGATCTCACCGGAGGCGACGCGGGCGGTCGCGGTCTGGATCGCCTGGATGACCTTCTGGTATTCCGGCGACGGAATGGTGAACTTCGCCTTTTCGAGCGCCTTCGTCGAGTCGACGAGGTACTTGCTCGACTTGAACTCGGGCACCTCGGCGGCGTCGGCGCGGGCGACCGGATGGGGGTCCTCGGCGTTCAGCTTGCCGACGATCTCGGCCGAGTTGACGGCCTTGATGAACTCCCAGGCGGCCTGCTTGTTCTTGCTCTTGGCGGTGATGTACCAGCACGTTCCGGGGCCGCCGATCGTGAACGACGGACCGCCGCTCTCCGTCGGGTGAAGCAGATAGCCGACGTTCTGCTCGGTCGCGGCCTTGTCCTTGGCGGCCCAGCCGCCGTAGACCCAGCCGCCCTCGAACAGGAGCGCGAGGCCGCCGTTGCCGAGCTTCTCCCGCATCGCCGTCCAGGGCTTCGTCGCCGTGATGATCTCCTTGGGGCTGAGGCCGTCGCCGTACGCCTTGGCGTAGTAGGCCATGACCTTCTTCGTCGCCGGACTGTCGCCGATCCACTTGCCGCTCTGATCCTGGAGCTCGCCACCGAACGCCCAGAGGAGCGGCACGAAGGCGTGGTCCGCCGTCCCGCTCGAGCCGGCCGGGCCGGCGTACAGCGCGTACGGGAGCACGCCCGAATCCTTCGACTTCACGGCCGCGGCAGCGTCCAGGATCCCCTGGACGTTGGCCGGCTGCCAGTCGGCCGCGAGGCCCGCCTTCTGCAGATCGTCCTTGCGATAGTAGAGCCAGCGCATGTCGAGGCCGTACGGGATGGCCCAGGTCTTGCCGTTGTATGACACGCCGTCCTGGACCGCCTTCGGGTACTGCTTCCAGTCCTCCCACGCAGCGAGGTAGGTGTCGAGCGGCTCGATGTAGCCGGCATCGGACAGCTCGCCGATCAGGCTGCCGCCCACGTGGATCACGTCGGGGACGTCGCCGCTGTCGAGGCGGAGCAGGAGCTTCGTGTAGAAGTCGTCGTCGCCGATCTTCTGGAGGTCGATCTTGACGTCGACCCCGGAGTATTGCGACTTCAGGGCGGCCGCCGCCTGCTCGACGTATTTCGGCTTGAATCCCGCCTCGTCGGGGTACGTGACGTTGACCGTTCCGGAGATCGCGCTGCCGCTGGCCGGGGCGCCACCGCTGCCGCCCGCCGGCGAGCTGCCGGCCTGGGTGGGCGCGCTGCTGCCCGTGGCCGACGGGCTGCAGGCGACGACCACGGTCGAGGCAACCGCCACCTGCAGGAAGCGTCGCCGGGTCATGATCTGGCGGACGACCTCGTCCATGTGCTCCTCCTTCTCCTGGTGCGGACCGTTCGGCCGCATGCGCTCAAGGGATCGATGGGATGGGTCACGGGACGGCGGACCGGCGCCGGCGGCATCAATGGTCATCGGAGGACCTCGGCCAGCTGCGGCTGTCCGGCCAGGTGCCGGTCCAGGATCCGCTCGGCGATCTCCGACGACGCCACGAGCGGGTGCATCGCGAGCGCCCGGACCGCCATCTCGCGCGATCCCGAGAGCGCGGCCTCGATCGCAACGCGCTCGGCCGCCCGGACCGTCTCGATCAGCTCGCGGGCCGCCTGCGGCACGGATCCGATCGCCACCGGAACGACGCCGCCCGGCCCGACGACGCACGGGACCTCGACGACGGCGATCTCGTCGAGGAATGGGAGGCTGGATCGGTTCGCGACGTTGAGGATCAGGACGCTGGGCTCATCCGCATTCAGCGCGTCGACGAGATCGAGGGCCAGCCCGCCATACCCGCCGGACTCGCGCGCCGCCGAGATCGTGCTCATGTCATCGTCCCGACCGCTCCACGCCTCCTCCATGTAGCTCTTCTCCCGTTCGTCGATCGTCGCCTTCCAGTCCTCGGCGGCCTTGCCGGGCCCGCCGTCGCCTGCGTAGAAGGCGTCCTGCTGACGCTGGAGGAACTCGGCCCGGACGCGGCCGGAGCGCATGCCCGCGAGGGCCTCGGGGGTGAAGTCGTAGTAGTAGAGGTACTCGTTCGGAACCATGCCGACCGATCGAAGGCGGTCGGCGCCGAACAGGCGCCCCTCCTCGAACGAGGTCAGGGCCGCCTCATCCGCCAGGAGCTCCGGGAGCAGGTTCTGTCCGCCGTCGAGGACGCCGCGCAGCCAGCCCAGATGATTGATGCCGAAGTAATCGAACCAGAGCTCCTCCGGCTCCCGGCCGAGCGCCGTCGCGACGCGCCGGCAGAGTGCCTGCGGCGCGTCGCAGATCCCGATCGCCCGGTCGCCGAGCACCCGCTGGGCTGCCTCCGTGACGAGGCCGACCGGGTTCGTGAAGTTGATGAACGTGGCCTTCGGGGCTCGCCGGTCGACGATCTCGGCGATCCGGACGATCTCCGGCACGGTCCGCAGGGCGAACGTGAGGCCGCCGGCACCGGTGGTCTCCTGGCCGATCACGCCCTCCGCCAGGGCCGCCGTCTCGTCGAGCAGGCGGCCGGCGATGCCACCGACGCGGATCGCGCAATACACGAAGTCCGCGCCGTCGATCGCGTCCTCGATGCTCGTCGTCGCCCGGACGGGGACGCCACGCCCGAGCTGCGCCTCCAGACCGACGATCACGTCGGCGATCCGGTCCAGTCGGCCCTGATCGACGTCATACAATACGAGCTCGTCGAACCGGGTCCGCCTCCGACCCTCCGCCAGTGCGCGATAGATGGCCGGGGTGCGAAAACCTCCGCCGCCGAGCACCGCGAGCTTCATGTCGGGATTGAACCAAGATTGAACCAGTCGTGTCAACCGAATTCGCATCGTGCCGGCCGGACCGATGCAGCCGGCCGCGATCTCGCCTACATCCGCGTGATGCGGCAATTGGAGTCGGACATTGCAACCGGTCGGTTGACGCCGGGTGAACGTCTTGCTCCCGAGCGCCAGCTCGGCGCCCGTCTCGACGTCGCCCGGAACACCCTCCGACGGGCGCTGACGGACCTCGCCGCTCGGGGCCTCCTCGTCTCACGCGATCGGTCCGGATGGTTCGTCAATGGCGGGCCTGTCACGATCGAGACCGTCAGCGGGCCTCAGGGCCTGACCGACTGGGCGGCGATCCACGGCCTCGCCGTGTCGTCGAAGGTGTGCGCCGCGCGCGTTCGACCGGCGAGCGACGCGGAGGCCCGGGCGCTCCGGATCCCGCTCGACAGCAACGTCTTCGAGCTCGAGCGCGTTCGGATCGTCGAGGGCGCGCCGCTGTCACTCGACCTGTCGGTGCTCGCTCCCCGCTTCGCCGGTTCGCTGGCCGAGGTCGACTTCTCCGGGTCGTCGCTCTACCAGACCCTGCGGACGTCGGAGGGGATCGAGCCCTCCCGTGCGGAGTGCATGCTCCGCGCCGTCGTCGCCGACCAACGGTCGGCGGACCTGCTCGGGCTGGCCGCCGGCGTTCCGCTGCTCGAGCTGTCCGAGACGGTGTTCGATCAGACGGGCCAGCCGTTCGAGCTCGGTCGGCACCTGAACCGAGGCGATCGGTACGCGTTCCGGACGACGATCCTCGCGGGCGGCGTCTGGGAAGGCCCGAAGGGCTGACCGCGACTCGGCCGAAGGCGTCGTCCTCCGACTGAGCTCGGGTCAGCGCTCGCGAAGGGCGCCGAGGACGTCGATTCGGGCCATCGCTCGGCCTGCCACGAGATATGCGGTCGCGAGACCGGCCGCGACCACGACGATCACGATGCCGAGGGCCGCGGCCGGGACGTTCGGCAGCTCGGCCGGCGGATCGAACACCCCGGCGAGGATCGCGAGGAGGGTCAGCCCGACGAGCGCGCCCGTCACAATGCCCGCGACCACGCCGGCCACCCCGACGACCGTCGTCTCACCCGCGACGACCGCCCGCAGCTGCGCGGGCTCGGCGCCGATCGCCGACAGGGTCGCCAGCTCGCGCTTCCGTTCCGAGAGGCCGGCGAGGAGAAACAGCGCGACGCCAAGGCTCGCGATGACGATCGCGAATCCGACATCGAGGGCGACGAGGGCTGCCAGATCGACCGAGGTCACGCTGTTCGCGAGCCGGGCGTCGGCCGAGCGGAGGTCGGTCACGGTCCAGGCCGGACCGAGACGCGCGCCGACGGCCGCACCGGACGGATCGCCGCTCGCCCGCGCGAGCACGAACGAGATCGCGGTGTTGCCGCTCTGGCGGGCGACGTAGTCGAGGTTCGCGACGAGGAAGGCGTCCTTCGGCGCCGTCGGGAACTCGAGCGCGATTCCGGCCATGTGGAAGTCGATCTCGTGGAGCTGGCCGTGGGCATCGGGCACGCGGATCCGGATTCGGTCGCCCGGGACGATGCTGTAGTCCTTGGCGGTCTCCGACGAGACGAAGATCCCGTCCGGCTGGCTCGCCAGCGCCTGCATCGCGGCGGCCGCCGTCGTTCCCTGGAAGAAGCCGTTCGACAGCGTCGCGACGCGTGGCAGCGTCGCGGGATCGATCGCGAGGAGATCCTGGGCCTCGGATCCGACGTAGACGACGCGGTCGACGAACGGTGAGACCGCCTCCACGCCGGGTCCACCGACGCTGGCGCTTGCGGAAGCATCGACCGTCGCCTTCGGCACGGCCTTCAGGTCGGCGCCGAGGGTGAGCGCGGCATCGACTCGCTGCTGCTGGCGATAGGTCGAGTCGAACGTCAGGGTGCTCGTCGCGAAGGAAACCGCGAGCGCGAGCAGCACGATCGCTCGGGACGCGGCACCGGACCGCGAGCTGATCGAACGACCGGCGAGCTCGCCACCGGCGCCGAAGACCCGGCCGAGGATCGATGCGAGGCGACCCGTCGCGAGGAGCCGGCTCGTCACGCGCAGGAGGAGGAGCGTGCCGCCGATCCAGAGGAGGAACGGCGCCACGAACGACGTCAGGGCGAGGGTCACGGTCGGGTTGCCCTCGGCGTTCAGGACCGGGTGGACGCCCGTCCCGCCGACGAGCCAGTAGACGGCCCCGGCGGCGACGAGGGCGACCACGTCGAGGTAGAGACGCGACCAGAGCGCGGGCCTTCCCCGCTCGATGTCGCGACGACCGCTGACGAGCTCGCCCCGGAGCTGGTCGCGCAACGGGAGGGCGGCCGCCAGCGTCGCGAGCAGGGTCGTGATGACGACGGTGAGCACGAACCCTCCGACGATCGTCCCGGCAGGGTCCGCGGCCGAGAGCTCACTCCCGAACGCCGCAACCGCGAGACCCGTGCCGACGATCGCCCCGACCACCGCGCCGAGCGCCGCGGTCAGGAGCGTCGCTCCCAGGAAGATCCCGACGAGCCGGCGATCGGAAGCTCCGCGAGCTCGAAGCAGCGCCGCGTGGCGCCGCGTGGCCTCGGCGCTCGACTCCGCCGCGAACCGCGACAGGGCGAGGGCAAGGGCGACGCCGGGCAGGGCGAGGAAGACGAACAGGACCTGGCCCCACGCCAGGTCGCTCGCAACGGGCTCGAGCGACGCGCTGGCGTCGTCGGCGATCGTGATCGCACCGGCCCCGGCTCGCTCGATGCGGCGCCGAACGAGATCCAGCCAGGCCTGCGCATCGCCGGGGTTTCCGGGGAGCTGAGCGTGGTCATAGCGGACGGCGAGCTCGTGGAGGACCGCCGGCTCGGCCGCCTGGACCGGGCTCGATCCACCCGCCGGGTTGGAGGTCGCGGCGGCGGCGGGGTCGGCCGCGGTCGCACCCGCGGGAACCGCGGCGGCGATCTTCGCCAGGGTCGCCCGATCCGTGACCGCGACGTTGACCGGCGGGTTCGAGCCGGCGGCCCGGTGGGCCGCGTCGATGGGCCCGAGGATCAGGTCCGCCCCGGCGATGTCCACGATGCCGGACACCTTCAGGTCGGTGTGCTGGCCGCCCGGCAGCGTGACCGTGACGCTGTCGCCGGGCGTGAGGCCGAGGTTCGTGGCGAAGTCCCGGCTGACGACGAGCTGGCCCGGAGCCTCGGTGCCCGCCGATACGGCAAAGAGGCCGGTCGCGGCCTGGAAGGCGGGTTCGACGCCGACGATGACGCCGGCGCTCGTCTGCGTCGCGGTCCCTGCCTTCGACAGGCTGGCGCTGTCGAAATGAACGAGGTCGAAGGGCTGGGTCGCGGCCACGGCCGGGTCCCCCGAGACGAGCTTCGTCGCGGCGGCCGGATCGGCGTTCGGCGCGAGGATTGCCTGGGCGTCGACCGGGAGAGCCGACAGCGCCCGGCGCGTCACCGTCGTCCCGGACGCGGAGCCGAAGAGGACGACGGACATGAGAAGGGCCGCACCGATCGCGACGCCCACCGACGCGGCAGCCGTCCGGCGCGGCTCGCGGACCACGAGCTGCCAAATGTGAACGACGGCGTTCACGCCTGGGCCCCATCCGCAACGAAGCGACCGTCGCGCATCCGGACGCGCCGATCCGCGCGGCCGGCGCTCGTCGGGTCATGGGTGACGAGAACCAGGCTTGCGCCGCGTGTCCGGCTCGCGTCCACGAGAAGGTCGAGGACCTGCGCGGCATTCTCGTCGTCGAGGCTTCCGGCCGGTTCGTCGGCGAGGATCAGCCTCGGGCCGGCGATGAGCGCCCGGGCCACGCCGACCCG
>DATAQF010000171.1:0-6509 GCA_036264795.1 Candidatus Limnocylindrales bacterium
CGAGGAGACCGGGGCGTCCCCGAGCACGCTCATGACGCTCGTCGGGTCGCATGACACGGCCTCCGCCCTGGTGGGCGTCCCCGCCGCCGGCGATTCGTTCGCGTTCATCGCCAGTGGCACGTGGTCGCTGGTCGGCGTGGAGCTGGACCGCCCGGTCCTGACGGACGCGAGTCGGGAGGCGGGATTCACGAACGAGGGCGGCGTCGACGATCGGATCCGGTACCTCCGCAACGTCGTGGGTCTGTGGCTCCTCCAGGAATCGCTCCGCACCTGGGAGCTCGACGGTCACCCGGAGCCGCTGACGGGGCTGCTGATCGCCGCCTCCGAGCTGCCGCCCGGCGGCCCGACCATCGACCCGGACGATCCCGCATTCCTGCCGCCCGGCAACATGCCCGAGAGAATCGCCGCAGCCTGCGACCGGCTCGGCCAGCGTGTGCCGGCGACGAGGCCGGAGCTGGTGCGATGCATCCTCGATAGCCTCGCCGGCGCGTACGGCCGGGCCGTCCGCGACGCGGCGCGGCTGTCCGGACGGGCCGTGGACGTCGTCCACCTCGTGGGCGGGGGAGCGCGGAATGCCCTGCTCTGTCAGCTCACGGCCGACGCGTGCGAGCTTCCCGTGCTCGCCGGGCCCGTCGAGGCAACGGCGCTCGGCAACGTCCTCGTCCAGGCGCGCGCTCGAGGGCTGCTCGCCGGCGACCTCGAGACGTTGCGCGCACTCGTCCGAAGCACGCAGGACATTCGCCGGTACGAGCCGCGAACCTTGCTCGCCCAACGGGGAGCCCGAGCCCGCCCCGCCATCACCCGCTGATCGAGCCGATCCGCGAGGGCAGATCGTTCAGAACGCCCGGCGGAACAGCACGAACGCGACGACGATCACGACGAACCCGACGAGCAGCGTCGTCGGCGGCTGTGCGGCGATCGTGTGGGCGGTATTCGAGACGAACTGGCCGATCGCCGCGCCGGCGTCCATCGCCTGGCCGCCGTGCGAGCCGCCGGCCACACCGGTGGTCTGGCTGACCCCGTTCCCGTACTCGACCATGGACGCATCTTCGCACCCCTCGCAAGGCCCGCGAGCCTCCGGAGGCGGCCTCGCCCGATGTGTACCCTCAGCGCATGCATCTCGTTCGGCGCTACATGCCCGGGTCCTGGTTCGGCCGCAAAGCCGGCGCAGGACCCGGATCCGGGGAGGACCCGAGCAGCCACCTCGACGCGACGGTCGTCGTCGTGGCACCGCCGCCACCCCCGGCTCGGCCCGAGGGAGCCCAACGCGACCGCGCCCCGTTCCTCGTTCTGCTCGTCGCCGCGCTCGCCATCCTGTGGCTCGCCCGCGCGGTCCTGGCGCCGTTCATCGTCGCGGCCGTCGTGGCCTATGCCTTCAGCCCGCTCGTCATGGTGGCCCAGCGGCGGACCGGATGGCCGCGGATCGCGATCGTCGCGATCGGGTATGTCATCGCGATCGCGATCATCGTCGTGCTCGTCGTCCTGCTGGCCGGTCGGGTGGCGAGCGAGCTGCAGCTTCTCGCCGCCTCCGGGCCGGATTCGCTGACGGCGCTGCTCCGGCAGCTCTTCGGCGGAGACAGCCTGGACATCGCCGGCCAGCGCATCACCGTGGCGGAGCTCGCCAGCGAGATCCAGGCGCGGCTCAATGGATTCCTCGCATCGCCGGGCGACGCCGTCCACCTCGTGACGCAGACCGGCGAATGGTTCCTCGAAGCGATCCTGACCCTGATCGTCACGTTCTACTTCCTGATCGACGGCGAGCGGCTCTGGGACCGGGCGATCGCCCTGCTCCCGGATCGGCACCGCGGCCGGACCGTGGAGGTGGTCGCGAGGATCCACGAGACCCTCGGCAAATGGCTTCGCGGTCAGCTGTTCCTGATCGCGCTGGTGGCGGCGATCGTCTATGTCGTGCTGGGGCCGATCCTGCACCTGCCCTACGCACTCGGGATCGCGATCCTGACGGGCATTCTCGAGATCATCCCGCTCGTCGGGCCGCTGATCGCGACGGCGATCGCCGCGACGGACGCCTTCGCCCACGGCGGAGCCGGCCTGGCCGGCGTCGTCGTCGTCATCTATTTCGTTCTCCGCCAGGTCGAGGACCAGGTCGTCATGCCCGTCGTCATCGGTCGGGCGGTCCATCTCCATCCGGTCGTCACGATCTTCGCCGTCCTCGTCGGTCTCAGCATCTACGGCGTGCTCGGCGGCCTGCTCGGCGTCCCGATCGCGGCGGCCCTGAACGTCGTCTTCCGGGAGCTCTATCCGACTCCGGATACCGCTCCGGGATGATCGCGAATGCGTCCGTTCGTCGGGTCGCGACCGCCGACCTGGCCGCGGATGAGGTCGCGGCGATCCGAGCGATCCTCTGGGCGGCGTTCGGAGACGGCGACGAAGCGATGACCGAGGACGACTGGCAGCATGCGCTCGGCGGCACCCATGTCCTCGTCGAGCTCGACGGACGGATCGTGGCCCACGCCGCAGTCGTCGAGCGGGAGATCCACGTCGGCGGCACGGCTCTGCGGGCGGGCTATGTCGAAGCGGTCGCGACGGCGACTGAGCGGCAGGGCAGCGGCATCGGAAGCCGCCTCATGACCGATGTCGGCGCGCTGATCCGGGATCGATACCAGCTCGGCGTCCTCGGCACGGGGCGGCATCGGTTCTACCAGCGTCTCGGCTGGCAGACCTGGGCCGGGAGGTTGTTCGTGCGAACGACGGCCGGCGACCGGAGGACCCCCGACGAGGAGGGGGACGTGCTGATCCTGCCGACCCCCGGCTCGCCGCCCCTGGACCTGACGGCCGCGATGAGCTGCGACTGGCGCGAGGGCGACGTCTGGTAGCGTGGAAACAGCACCCCGAACGAGGAGGATCCGGCCCGATGGATGAAGCTGCCGTTCGCGAGCACGCGCGAGCCCTCTGCGAGAAGCTCGTCGCGGGGGACATCGATCGCGCGATCGAGGACTTCAGCAAGGAGCTTCGCCAGAACCTCGGCGAGGTCATCGCACTCCTGCCGCTTCCCGCCCATGAGGCGACGGTCGAGTCCGTCGAGCACGGCGGCGCGGGCTTCAACGTCGTGATCCGGCTCGTCGGCGAGACCGAGGAGGTCCTGATCCAGACCCGCTGGAAGGATCGCGACGGGACGCCGACCGTCGTCGAAGCCGGGCACCTCAGCCGAACGGTGACCGCAGGCCCGGCCCAGGAATCCGGCGAGGAGGACGCGGAGAGCATCGAACCCGCCTGAGGACGCCGCGGCCGGGCGCCGAGCCGGGACTTCACCTCGCGCCGGATGCGTGGGAGAATCGCCCGGCCAACGGACATCTCGGAGGATCAGCGCATGGACAAGAAGGCAAAGACCCCGAAGAAGCCGAAGCAGCCCAAGTCGAAGGACGCGGCGACGAAGTCGAAGTAGCGCCCCTCGTCAGTCGGTCGCCCGACTCACCGCGTTGGAGCGGACGACCTCGTCGAACGGCGTCGCGTCCGCGAACGGATCCCTCGGCGCCCGCGGGCCGCGAACGGTCATGGCCGTCGCGAGCTCCCGTGCGGCCCGCTCGATCCGGTCCACGAGGCTGCCGTCGGCCGCGAGGCCGGCCCCGCCCCAGTCCTCGGTCGCCGCGTAGACGCCGGTCGCAACCACGGCCGCGTTCAGGTACGCGAACAGCGGCCGGATCGCGTGCTCGATCGCAAGGGAGTGGCGGGCCGTTCCGCCCGTCGCGGCGATCAGCGTCGGCATGTCGGCGAGCCCGCCGCGATCGACGACGTCGAAGAACATCTTGAACAGCCCGCTGTAGGAGGCGCTGAAGATCGGCGTCACGGCGATCAGGCCGTCGGCGGCACGGACGTCGTCGAGCGCGGCCTGGAGCGCGGGGCTCGGGAAGCCGGCGAGCAGGTTGTTCGTCAGGTCGTGAGCGTGATCCCGAAGCTCGACGACCTCGATCCGCGGCTCGATGCCGGCGTCCCGAAGCAGGCGATCGACGGCGGCGGACAGGCGGTCGGCCAGCAGGCGGGTCGCGGACGGCTGGCCGAGCCCGGCGCTGACGACGACGAGGCTTCTCGCGGCGGCGGTCACCGAGCCACCGCCGCCGGCTCTGGCTGGGGCTCAGGCTTCGGCGCGACCGTTGCGCGCGCGGCGTCGGCGGCGAGGACCGCCGGATGGAGCGGCGGACCGTCCGGCACGTTCGCCGGTCGCAGCGCGGCGAACTCCCTGCGGAGGACCGGCACGACCTGCTCCCCGAGGATGTCCATCTGCTCCAGCACCGTCTCGAGGGGCAGTCCCGCGTGGTCGGCGAGGAACAGCTGCCGCTGGTAGTCGCCGACGATCTCGCGGAACGACAGCGTCCGGTCGATGACCTGTTGGGGGCTGCCGATCGTCATCGGCGTCTGGGCCATGTAGTCCTCGAGCGAGACGCTGCCGCCGTAGACCGGCGCGTGATCGAAGTACGGCCGGAACTCGCGGATCGCGTCCTGGGAGTTGGGGCGCATGAACACGTGCCCGCCGAGCCCGACGATGGCCTGGTCCGCAGCACCGTGCCCGTAGTGCTCGAAGCGGCGGCGGTAGAGCTCGACCATCCGTTGGACATGCTCCTTCGGCCAGAAGATGTTGTTGTGGAAGAAGCCGTCACCGTAATACGCCGCCTGCTCGGCAATCTCCGGGCTGCGGATCGAGCCGTGCCAGACGAACGGTGGCACGCCGTCGAGCGGCCGCGGGGTCGAGGTGAAGCCGGTCAGCGGGGTCCGGAACCTGCCCTGCCAGTCGACGACGTCCTCGCGCCAGAGGCGATGGAGGAGGGCGTAGTTCTCGTACGCGAGAGGGATGCCGTTTCGGATGTCCTGCCCGAACCACGGGTACACCGGCCCCATGTTGCCCCGGCCCATCATCAGGTCGACCCGACCGCCCGCGAGATGCTGGAGCATCGCGTAGTCCTCGGCGATCTTCACGGGGTCGTTCGTCGTGATCAGCGTTGTCGCCGTCGAGAGCATGAGCCGGTCGGTCTTCGCCGCGATGTAGCCGAGCATCGTCGTCGGCGAGGACGGGACGAAGGGCGGATTGTGGTGCTCGCCCGTGGCGAACACGTCGAGGCCGATCTCCTCGGCCTTGAGGGCCACGGCGACCATCACCTGGATTCGCTCGGCCTCGCTGAGGGTCCGGCCGGTGGTTGGATCGGCCGTCACGTCACCGACGGTGAAGACCCCGAATTGCATCTCGACTCCTGATCTCTGACCCGGCGTCGGTCAACGGTGACACGACCCGGGCACTGGGTACAGGGGCAACGATACAGGAGGATCGTTGCGTACGCAACGATCTGGCCGACGATCAGGACGCCTCGTCTGCGGGCTCGAGCACGAACACCGGGATCTCCCGATCGGTCTTCGTCTGGTACTTCGCGTAGTCCGGCCACGCCTCGACCGCTCGCTGCCACCATTCGACCTTTTCGGCACCCGTCAGCTCGCGCGCGTCGTAGTCGCGGGTCATCCGGCCGTCCTGGAGCTCGACCCGGGGATGGGCCTTCAGGTTGTGGTACCAGACGGGATGCTCCGGGGCTCCGCCCATCGAGGCCACCACGGCGTACCGGCCGTCGTGCTCGACGCGCATGAGGGCGGTCTTCCGGAGCTTGCCGGTCTTCGCGCCGACCGAGGTCAGGACGATGATCGGCCTGCCACGAAGGTCGGCTGCCTGCTCGCCACCGGTCGCCTCGTAGCGCTCGGCCTGTTTGCGGGCCCAGCCCGCGGTGCTCGGTGCGTACTCGCCTCTGAGTGGCATGCGGCGATTCTTCCACGCCCGAAACCGCGGCGTCTCGATCACTCGTACCCCTTCACAGGCACGGTCGATCGCCGTCCCCGGCGGCTCGAGCTCGGCCGAGCAGTTGGAGGTTCAGCCACATGACCAGACGCGTCATCACGCTCCTTGCCGCCGTCGCCCTGCTGATGATCGGCGCCGGCCCGGCGTCTGCACACGGGATCAGCCACCGCAACGCCTACGTCGTCCACAAGCTGCAGTCGGACGTGCCGGGCCGCGCCGCGAACACCGACCCGGACCTGGTGAACGGGTGGGGGATCGCGGCGCTCCCGACCTCGCCGTGGTGGGTCGCCGACAATGGCACCCACCGCTCGACGCTGTACAACGGCAACACCGGCCTCAAGGTGCCGCTCACCGTCGACGTCGCGGGTGCTGCCGGGCAACCTGCCAGCCCGACCGGCGTCATCGCGAACACCACCCCCGAGTTCGTGATCACGGGCTCCAGTGGGCAGACCACCGCGGCGCGGTTCATCTTCGACAGCGAGGACGGAACCGTCTCGGCGTGGAACGGCGGCCTGTCGTCCGTCGTCGAGGCAACCTCGCCGGACGGCGGCGTGTACAAGGGCCTCGCGATCGGCACCGTCGGGACGGGGACCGACGCGAAGAGCTACCTGTACGCCACGGACTTCCACAACGGGCGTGTCGATGTCTACGACGGGACCTTCGCCCTCCAGCACTGGACCGGCGGGTTCGTCGACCCGCGGCTTCCCGATGGGTACGC
>DATAQF010000219.1:0-3277 GCA_036264795.1 Candidatus Limnocylindrales bacterium
CAACCCGTGAGAGATGGCCGGTCGGTAGCCTCCCAGGCCCGTAGTCGGTCCGCCTCCTTGCCCATCACTACATCATCACCAGGCCACCGTCGACCGCGAGCACCTGGCCGGTGATGAACGCCGCGTCGTCGGACGCGAGGAACGCAACGGCGTTGGCCACCTCGTCGGTGGTCCCGAACCGGCCGAGCGGCGTCCGGGCGGTGATCTCGGCCTGGAGTGCCTCGGGCAGGTCCTGGGTCAGCTCGGTCAACACGAAACCGGGCGCAACCGCGTTGCACGTGATCGAGCGCGACGCAAGCTCGCGGGCGGTCGCCTTCGTCAGGCCGATCAGGCCGGCCTTGGCGGCCGAATAGTTGGCCTGGCCCGTCTGGCCGGCCTGGCCGCTGACCGAGGTGATGTTCACGATCCGGCCACCCTTCGCCCGGAGCATCGGGCGGGTCACGGCCTTCGTCATGTAGAACGCCCCGAACAGGTTCGTCTCGAGGACCTCGCGAAACGCCTCCACGCTCATCCGCATGATCAGGTCGTCGCGGGTGATCCCGGCGTTGTTCACGAGGATGTCGATCGTGCCGAAGGCCTCCAGGACGCCCTTCACGAGCCCGTCGGCGGCAGCCGGGTCCGAGGCATCCGCCTGGATCGCGATCCCCTTCCGGCCGAGGGCCTCGATGTCACCCACGGTCCATCCTGCGGCCTGTTCGTTGCCGCGATAGCTGAACGCGACGTCGGCTCCCTGCTTTGCCAGCCGCAGTGCGATCGCCCGCCCGATCCCCCGTGATCCGCCGGTGACGAGCGCCGACCGGCCGGTGAGGTCGATCACGCGTGGACCTCGCGCTGGACCGGCTCCGGCTCCCCGGGGGCGACATCGTCGAGCGGGACCTCGACGCCGCCCGGCCGTCGCATCAGCTCGGCCAACGCCTCGGGGATCGGATCGACCGAATCCCAATCGACCGGGAGCCTGACGCTGACGTCCTCCGGCCGGATCGCCTCATCGCCGATGCGTCCTCGGGCCGGATCCGCCGTCCAGTTGATCGTGACCGCGCCGCTCGTGAATCCGGCCCCGAATGCGACCATCGTGACGTTGTCGCCGACCTTCACCCGACCCTCGTTCACGGCCTCGGCGAGAGCGATCGGCACGGACGCTGCCGAGGTGTTGCCGTACTTGTCGAGGTTGACGAACATCTTGTCCATCGGCAGGTCGAGGCCCTTGGCGACCGCTTCGACGATGCGGATGTTCGCCTGATGGGGAATGAAGAGGTCGATGTCGGCGGGATCGAGGCCGGAACGGCGGATCGATTCGAGCGCCGTCGTCGCCATCGTCTTCGTGGCGAACCGGTAGGTCGCGTTGCCTTCCATCCGGACGAAATGCTCGCCGCGCGCGACGGTCTCGGCCGAAGGCGGGCT
The DNA here is from genome assembly GCA_036264795.1 of Candidatus Limnocylindrales bacterium. GTDB lineage: Bacteria > Chloroflexota > Limnocylindria > Limnocylindrales > CSP1-4 > CF-46. Next base: position 1,402 of record DATAQF010000219.1, read on the forward strand.
CTTGGCGCCGCCGGCGGGCAGCCAGATCATGTAGGCCCCCTGCGGATCCGTCGTCATCTCGATTCCGAGGGCGCCACCGGGCTCGTCGCTCGCCGAGAGCACGACCGCCCCCGCACCGTCTCCGAACAGGATGCACGTGCTCCGATCGGTGTAGTCGAGGAACCGGGTCAGCAGCTCGGCCCCGATCACGAGGACGTGCTTCGCGAGCCCGCCCACGATGTACGCCTGGGCCGTCGCGAAGGCATACACGAACCCCGAGCATGCGGCCATCACGTCGAATGCAGCCGCCTTCGTGTTGCCGATCGCCTCCTTGACGAGGGCCGCGGTCGACGGCATCCAGTAATCGGGCGTGAGCGTGGCGAGCAGGATGAGATCGATGTCGTCGGGCTCGATGCCGGCCGTCCGGATCGCCCGCAGGCCGGCCACCGCCCCCATCGAGGCGGTCGTCTCGTTCGCGGCGGCCACGCGTCGCTCGCGGATGCCCGTTCGCGACCGGATCCATTCGTCCGAGGTGTCGACCATGCGCTCGAGGTCGGCGTTGGTCAGAACGTGGGAGGGCGCGTAGCGACCCCATCCGGTGACGTGGGCGCGGCGGAGCCCGGGCTGCGGCGAGGACACGTTCACAGGGGATCCACCTCGATGAGTGGCTGCTTCGCCTTGACCAGGGCACCGCTCTCCGGAACGACCCTGACCACCCGCCCGGCGAGGTCCGACTTGATCTCGTTGAAGAGCTTCATGGCCTCGATCAGACCGACGACCTGACCGACCGCCACCTCTCCGCCGACGTTCACGAACGCGGCGGAGCCGGGGGCCGGCGAGCCGTACCAGACGCCCGTGAGAGGCGCCTTGATGCTCGGGCGACTCGGGCCGTCCGGGGTCGCGGCGCCATCGGGCGGGGTCGCGCCTGCGGGCGATTCCGCGACCGGCGATCCGGCGATCGGTGCGGCGGCCACGAGGTGGGCGATCGCGGAGGGTTTGCGAAGCACGAGCCGGGTGGCGCCGGCCTGGACCGCGAGCTCGGAGAGGTCGGACCGGTCGAGGATCGAGCCGAGGCGATCGACGAGGGCGAGCAGGGAGGCATCGCCCGGGTCGACCGGGTCGACCGCGTCGGCCACGGGCCGATCGAGCGCGTCCGTCATGCGACCCACCGCCGGAAGATCAGGGCGGTGTTCTGGCCGCCGAAGCCGAACGAGTTCGAGAGCGCGATCTCGATGTCGTGCGCGGCGGCGACGTTCGGGGTGAGATCGAGTCCCTCGCCGGCCGGATCGGGCTGCTCGAGATTGATCGTCGGGGGAACGCAGCCCTCGCGGATCGACTGGATCGTGACGATCGCCTCGATCGCTCCCGCGGCACCCAGCGTGTGACCGACCATCGACTTGTTGGCGGTGACCGGGACCTCCGGCGCGCGGTCGCCCAGGATCGTCCGGATCGCCTGCAGCTCCGCCTTGTCGCCCTCGGGCGTCGAGGTGGCGTGGGCGTTGACGTGATCGATGTCGTCGGGCCCGAGGCCGGCCTTCGCGAGCGCCCGTTCGGCCGCCCGGACGGCGCCGATGCCGCCCGGCGCCGGCAGGGTGATATGCGAGGCATCCGCGGTGGCGCCGTAGCCGATCAGCTCCGCGAGGATCGGCACTCCGCGCGCACGGGCGTGCTCGAGCTCCTCGAGGACGAGGGCTCCAGATCCTTCGCCCGGCACGAACCCGTCACGTCCCTGGTCGAACGGCCGCGACGCGCGTTCCGGATCGTCGTTCCGGCGGGAGAGCGCATGCATCGAATCGAAGCCGCCGACGAGCGGCTCGAAGATGCCGGCCTCGGAGCCGCCGGCGATCATGGTCTCGGCGTCGCCACGACGGATCGTCTCCCATGCCTCGCCGATCGC
>DATAQF010000106.1:0-9232 GCA_036264795.1 Candidatus Limnocylindrales bacterium
ATCCGTGCCGGTCGTCTCGGTATCGATCACGACGAGCTCGCGCTTCGCGTCCGTGGCCGAGGCGAACTCGAGGACCGAACCGGTCGGCGGCTCGATGTACGGGACGCGCTTGGGCTTGCCCACCGCCTTCTGGATCTCCTCTTGGAGATCCACGATCGGCTGGAGGGATCGATGGCCGAACAGGATGGCCTCGGCCATCACGTCCTCGGGCAGGAGGTTCGCCCCGGCCTCGACCATCATGATCGCATCGCGGGTTCCCGCCACGATCAGGTCGAGCTCCGAATCCTTGAGCTGGGTGAAGGTCGGGTTGACGACGAACTCGCCGTCGATCCGCCCGACGCGGACCGAGGCGATCGGGCCGTTGAACGGGATCTCGCTGATCGTCAGCGCGGCCGATGCCGCGATCGTGCCGACGACGTCCGGGAGGTTCTCCTGGTCCGTCGAGAGGACCGTGATCACGAGCTGGACGTCGTCCTTGTAGCCCTCCGGGAACAGCGGGCGGATCGGGCGATCCGTCTGGCGAGCGGCCAGGATCGCATTCTCGGACGGGCGTGCCTCGCGCTTGATGAAGCCACCGGGGATCTTGCCCGCCGCATACATCCGCTCTTCGAAGTCGACCGTGAGCGGAAAGAAGTCGAGTCCGGGACGGGGCTCCGAGCGGTTGGCGGTCCCGAGGACCATGGTGTCACCGTATCGAACGGTGACGGAGCCGCCCGCGAGGCGGGCAAGCTTGCCGGTCTCGATGGTCAGCGTTCGACCACCGATCTGCGTCTCGAATGTCTGAGACACGTGGAAGTTCCTCCTTCGATCGTGAGGAGGCGGAGCGATCCCTGGCGCGCTGGCCGCGCGACCGTTCGGCGTCTGACGCAACGAGACCCCGGCTGAGACCGGGGCCCGGAGGCGAATGAAACCTAGCGGCGGAGCCCGAGCCGTGCGATGACGGCGCGGTAGCGCGTGTTGTCCTTCTTGATCAGATATGCAAGAAGGCGACGACGCTGGCCGACGAGCTTGAGGAGGCCGCGACGCGAATGGTTGTCCTTGGGGAAGCTTCGGAGATGCTCGGTCAGGTCCTTGATCCGCTCCGTCAGGAGCGCGACCTGGACCTCCGGCGATCCGGTGTCACCTTCCTTGGTGGCGAACCCGGTCATGATCTCCTGCTTCTCTTCCCGCGCGAGCGGCACTCGCTCCTCCGTACACGAACTTGTACTTGTCGTTCTTTCTATGACCGGCGGATGGTAGCAGCCGGTACGGGATGCGGCAAACGGGCGCGCTCATTGGGTGGGGTCGGCGAACTCGAGACGGACGCGTCCCGGCGGGCTCGCAACGAGGATCGTCCCGGAGCTCGTCACCGTGGCCGGACCACGATCGGCGATCCGGTACTCACCGGGGGGCGGCAGAGCCACCGGCATCGGAACGCTGACGCGACCGTCGCCATCGGCATCGCCGACGACGGCATACGGGCGGCCGAGAAGGCGCCCGGCCTCGTCGAGCCGGCCCGTTGCGATCGCGGCCCGGATGTCGGACGAGCGCACCTCGCGGTCGTCGAGCGCGAACGGCGGCACGACGACCACCTCGAAGCCCTCCCGCGCGCCGAGGGCACGGAGCGACGCGGGGGTGCCGGCACGCTCGTGGCCGAATGCGGCATCCGGCGTCATGAGGATGCCCGCGAGGAAGCAACGGGACGAGATCCCACTCACGAACACGTCGTATGGCGTGCGCCGCAGCTCGTCGTCGAAATGCTCCACGACCACGACCTCGACGCCGGCCGACTCGAGCCGATCGAGGCGTTCCGCCGGATCCATCAGCAGCGGCGGCGCGTGACCGGTGAGGATCGCGTCCGGGTGGGCGTCGAAGGTGATGACCGTCGGACGCGCGCGGTGCTCTCGGGCGACGCGGATCAGCTGGTCGAGCAGGTAGGCGTGCCCGCGATGGAGGCCGTCGAACACGCCGACGACGATGAACGCCGGGCCGTGCACGGGCTCGAGCCGCGCCCGCCCGAAAACGGTGTCCATGTCGGTCAGCCGGGCACGGACGGCACGGCGTCGACGAGATCGACGAGGACCTTGTCGGGGGCCAGCCGGCCGTCCACGAGCGTGGCAACCGCGATCAGGCGATCCGAATCGTCGACGACGAGGATCGGCCCCTCCGGGAGCGCCTCGACGCCCGCGGGAAGCTTCGTCATCTGCCCGCGGACGAGCGCCGCCACCGAGGCCGCGTCAACGGACAGTCGCGGAAACCCGTCCAGACCCGCGTCCATCGGGAGCAGCATGCGCTCGAGGGCCGCCGGATCATCGGCGGCGGCGGCCCGGATCGACTCGACGTCCGTCGCCGCGTCCAGGCGGAACGGGCCGCTCGCCGTTCTCGTGAGCGCGCCCAGATAGGCGGCGCTGCCCACGGCCGCGCCGAGGTCACGGGCGAGTGACCGGATGTAGGTGCCCGCCGAGCACTCGACGTCGAGGACCGCGACCGGCCGATCCGGGTCCGCGCCGTCCCAGCTCACGATGTCGATCTCCTCGATCGTGACATCCCGCGCTGCGAGCTCGACCGCCTGGCCGGCCCGCGCCATCGCATAGGCGCGCCGACCGGCGACCTTGATCGCGCTGAAATCGGGGGGTCGCTGGCTGATCGGACCGCGGAACGCCCCGAGAGCGCGAGCCAGATCGTCAGGCGAGGGAGCCGGCCCGGAAACGGGGCTCAGCTCACCCTCGAGGTCGTCCGTGGTCGACGAGGCGCCGAAGCAGACCGTCGCGCGATAGCGCTTCCGATCTCCGAGGTGGTACTCGACCAGCCGGGTCGCCTTCCCGAGGAAGATCGGCAAGACCCCGCCCGCGAAGGGATCGAGCGTTCCGCCGTGACCGACGCGCTTCGTGGCGCTGAGGCGGCGGACCAGCCCGACGATGTCGTGGGACGTCGGGCCAACCGGTTTGGCGACGACGAGCACTCCGTCCATCCTCGAGCCGGGCCGCGATCAGACGGTGATGGCGGCGACGAGCCGCTCCGCCTCGGCCAGGACGGCGATGCGGGCGGCATCGAGGGGAAGCAGAACGGTCGCGCCGGCTGCTCGGGCGTGGCCGCCACCGCCGAAGGCACCCGTCAGGACGGTCGCGTCGACGCCACCGGGCTTCGTCCGGACGCTGATCCTCGTCCCCTCCCCTGCCTCCTTGAAGAGGATCGCGACGTCGGCGTCCTCAGCCTGGGCGAGAAGGTCGATGATCCCCTCCGAGTGGGGCCCGATCGCGCCCGTCGCCTCGAGGTCGGCGTCGAGGAGGGACGAATACACGATCCGGCCGCCGGCCGAAGTCGCGAGCCGGTCGAGGACCCGACCGAAGAGCCGGAGCTGGACCTCGGGCTTGGATCGATAGAGCCGCCGCGAGATATCGGCCAGCGGAGCCCCCGCCTCGACCAGGGCAGCCGCCGCGACGAGGGTTCGGGGCGTCGCGTTCGGATGGGCGAAGGTGGACGTATCCATCACGATCCCGGCCATGAGCTGCGTGGCGAGCGCGCCATCGCCCTCGTCCAACGGCACGCCGAGGCGAGCCGCCAGCAGGGTCACCATCTCGCAGGTCGCGGCCGCATGCGGCTCGATCCAATCGAGCGGACCGGCCGCGTCGTTCGAGGCGTGATGGTCGATGACGACGCGAGGCAGCCGCTCGAACAGCTCGGGATGCCGACCTCGCACGGCACCGACCCGATCGAGCGTCCCGCAATCGGACACGACGAGCAGGTCGTAGGACGCGCCGGGCTCGGGGTCGGTTCGCGCACGCCCGACGTCGGGCAGGAAGTCGTAGAGGGGCGGAACCGGGTCGGCGAAGACCGCGGTCGCCCGGCCACCGAACCGCTCGACCAGCCGGCAGACCGCAAGCGATGCGCCGAGCGTGTCCGCGTCGGGGTTCTCGTGACCGACCGCCAGGACGTTACGGGCGGACCGGAGCCGATCCGCGACCGCGGTCGGGACGGCGCCGAGCCACGGGCCGAGGTCGATCATCGGCGCCGTTTGCCGGGAACCGCGCGATGGGCCCGCGAGCTCGGGCGGAACGTTCGTCGCGGCTGCAGCCGATCGCGGGCTGCCGATTCGCGTGCCTCCGCGCTGGCGAGATCCGCCGCGGCTCCGCCCAGTCCCTCGGTCAGGCTCGGCTCGCTCGACGGCATCGTCGAGGGCGTCGGCAGGGTCTCGCCTTCCGGTTGGTCCTCATCCGGTGCGCGGCCGGCCCCGATCTCGTCGAGGAGGTGCATGACCCGGGTGCCCCGCTCGACGGAATCGTCGAGCTCGAGATGGAACTCCGGGATCCGCTTGATCCGGAGGCGCTTTCCGAGCTCGTGCCGGACGAAGGGCATCGCCCGACCGAGCGCGTTCAGTGTCGTCTTGCGATCGCCCGGCTGGCCGATGACGCTGACGAGGACCTTGGCGTGGCGGAGGTCGGGTGTCGTCTCGATCGAGATGATCGTGGCGAACCCGATCCGTGGGTCCTCCACGTCCCGAGCGAGGATGGACCCCATCTCCTGACGCAGCAATTCGTCGATCCGGGTTGTCCGGGCCGTCATCCCAGGCAGCTCAGAAGTGCCATCAGCCCCGGATCAGCTGGCCAGGACGCGGCTGACGGTCTGCGAGGTGAAGCACTCGATGATGTCGCCTTCCTCCAGGTCGTGGAAGTTGGCAAGACCGATGCCGCACTCGTAGTTCGCCGCCACCTCGCGAACATCGTCGCGGAAGCGCCGCAGGGATTCGATCCGATCGGTGGCGATTGTCTTGCCGTTGCGCCAGACCCGCGCGCCCCCGCGGACGATCCGCCCATCGGTGACGAAGCAGCCGGCGATGACGGTGCTCTTCCCGACACGGAAGATCTGGCGAACCTCGGCCCGACCCTCGACAACCTCGACGATCTCGGGCTCGAGCAGGCCCTGGAGCGCCGCGGTGATGTCGTCGGTCAGCTTGTAGATGATGTCGTAGAGGCGAACGTCGACGCCTTCGGACTCGGCGGCCCGCCGGGCCGTGTCGGTGATCTTCGTGTTGAACCCGACGATGATCGCGTCGGAGGCCGACGCGAGCATGATGTCGTTGTCGGTGATGTCTCCCGCGCCCACGTGAAGGACGTTGATCCGGATCTCGTCCTGGTTCAGCTGGTCGAGAGCGTGGGTGATCGCGCCGAGCGAGCCCGACACGTCGGCCTTGAGGATGATCCGCAGCTCCTTGGCCTGGCCGGCCTGGATCTGACGGTAGAGGTCCTCGAGGGTCGCCCGACCGCTGTCGCCGCCTTTCGTCGCGGCCTCGGCCTGGCGTGCCTCGACCATCGTCCGGGCTTCCTTCTCGTCGGCGACGACGCGGAGGATGTCACCGGCCTCGGGCACGGCCGACAAGCCGAGGACGACGACGGCCGACGACGGGCCCGCCTTCGTGAGCCGCTTGCCCTGGTCGTTCTCGAGCGCGCGGACCTTGCCGAACGTCTCGCCGACGACGATCACGTCGCCGACCCGCAGCGTTCCGGTCTGGACGATCGCGGTCGCAACCGCGCCGCGGCTCTTGTCGAGCTGGGCTTCCACGATCGTGCCGACGGCCGGGCGCTTCGGGTTCGCCTTCAGCTCCTGCAGATCGGTGACGAGCAGGATCATCTCGATCAGCTCGTCGAGCCCGACCCGGGTCCGGGCGGAGACGGGCACGAGCGGCGTGTCGCCACCGTATTCCTCGACGATGACCCCGGCCTCCGACAGCTCGGTCTTCACCCGGTCCGGGTTCGCCTCGGCTCGATCGATCTTGTTCAGGGCGATGATGATCGGCACCTTGGCCGCGCGGGCGTGGCTGATCGCCTCGAGCGTCTGCGGCATGACGCCGTCGTCCGCTGCGACGACGACCACCGCGATGTCGGTGACCTTCGCGCCGCGGGCGCGCATCGCGGTGAACGCCTCGTGGCCCGGCGTGTCGAGGAAGACGACGCGCTTGCCGTCGTGCTCGACCTCCGACGCTCCGATGTGCTGGGTGATGCCGCCCCGCTCCCCTGCCGCGACCTCGGTCGTGCGGATCGCGTCGAGCAGGCTCGTCTTGCCGTGGTCGACGTGACCCATGACCGTCACGATCGGCGCGCGCGGCTGAAGATCGGCCGGGTCGTCGTCCTCGAACAGGACTTCCTTGGCGGCGGGTGCCGGGCCGCTCGTCTCCTCGCTCTCGAGGATGCCCGGGCCGCTCGGGGCGATCGTCTCGGCGACCTCGTACCCGAGCTCGCCGGCGACCAGGGACGCGGTGTCCCGATCGATGAGCTGGTTGATCGTCGCGAAGATCCCGCTCTTGATCAGCTCGCGGATCACGTCCGCCGGGTTGACGGCCAGCAGAGCCGCGAGCTCCTTGACCGTGATCGTCGTCGGCAGCTCGATCGCGCCGCGCTCGCGCGGATCGGCAACCTGCACCTGCGACGGCACGCCGCTTCCATCGCGACGCGGCGGCTTGCGCGGACCACGCCGGCCGCGGGTGCCGCTCCTACTCCTGGCCACGGGCTCCTCCTTGTTCCATCGTCATCGACGGGCCGTTCCTGAGCACCTCGCGGAGCTCGGTCGGGACCGCGGCCTCGAGCGCTCGCCCGAGGGCGCCGCGCTCGGCGGCGAGTGTCCAGCAGCCGGCGTCGCGGCAGAGGTAGGCACCCCTGCCGGCGACCCGGCCGGTTTCATCGATCTTCATCTCGCCGCCCGGGGTTCGGACCACGCGCACGAGATCGCGCTTGGGGCGAGCCGTCCGGCAGGCAATGCACGAGCGTGTCGGGACGCGCCGCGCGGGCAGCGCAGCACGCGGACCGCTCGACCCGGAGGCGCCTACGACGACACCTCCGTGACGGAATCCTCGCTGGTGACCGCCGCCTTGACGGTTCGCGCCGTGGGCTTGGTCGCCTTCGGCTTCGTCACCTTGGCCTTCGCCGCCGGCGCCGCCTCCGCGACCGCCTCTGCGGCGTCCGTCTGGTCGGCCGCTGCGGCCTTCTTCGCTCGAGTCTTCTTCGCAGGCGCGGACGTCGCTTCGGCGGGCGCAGCAGCCGCGTCGATCGGCTTCGCCGTCTCCGCGGCGGCCTTCTTCGCCCTGGCCTTCTTCACCGGTGCCGCATCCGCGGCCGCGTCTGCTGTGGCCGCAACCGGCGCCACGTCGCCTTCGGGCGCCACCGGCGTCTCGACCTGCGCCGCTTCGGTGGCCGCCGCCTTGGCATCGTCGCTTGCCGCTGCCTTCGCCTCGGCGACCGAGACGTCGGACCGGATGTCGATCCGCCAGCCGGTCAGGCGAGCGGCAAGACGAGCGTTCTGTCCCTCACGGCCGATCGCCAGCGACAGCATCCGCTCGGGAACGGTCACGTTCGCGATCCGCTTCTCCTCGTCGATGTCGACGCTGATCACCTGGGCCGGCGACAGGGCGTTCGCGACGAAGACGCCCGCGTCGTCGTTCCAGGGGATGATGTCGATCTTCTCGCCACCGAGCTCGGCGACGACGGCCTGGACGCGCGCCCCGCGCTGTCCGACGGTCGCGCCGACCGGATCGAGCCCTTCCTGACGGGACGAGACGGCGACCTTCGAGCGGGATCCTGCCTCGCGGGCGATCGCCTTGATCTCGACCGTCCCGCTGTGGACCTCGGGGACCTCGAGCTCGAACAGCCGCTTCAGGAAGCCCTTGTGGGTGCGGCTCACGAGGATCTGCGGACCGCGGCTCGAGCGCCGAACCTCGAGGACATAGGCCTTCACGTTCTGGCCGATCCGGTAATGCTCGACCGCCGACTGCTCCGACGTCGCGAGGACCGCCTCGACGTTGTTGCCGACGTCGAGGATGATCGCGCGGGGCTCGACGCGATTGACGAGTCCGGTGATCATCTCGCCCTCGCGATTGGCGAACTTGTCGAAGACCTGGTCGCGCTCGACCTCGCGAATGCGCTGAAGGACGATCTGCTTTGCCGTCTGGGCGCCGATCCGGCCGAAGACGTCGCCGTCGAGCTGCTCGGTCTCGACGAGATCGCCGGCCTTCGCGTCGGCCTTGAGCGCGCGCGCCTCGTCGATCGTGAACTCGACGAGCGGATCCTCGACCTCGTCGACGGCCAGCCGGGCCCGGAACACCCGGATCTTGCCGGTCTCGGCATCGATCCGGACATGGATGTCCTCGTCACCGGCGACCCGGCGGTAGGCGGACTGGATACCGTCCTCCACCGCGTGGATCAGCTGCTCTCGGGAGACCTGCTTCTCTGCGTTGAGCTGGAGGAGGGCACCGACGAAATCGCGACTCACGACGCCTCCTCGCTGCACTCTCTTGACCGACAAAAAGAAACGTGGGGGTCACCCACGCACGGAGCGGCCGTTCAGTTGATCGGAAGTATACACACGGACGGGTGGACCCTCAAACGGGGACCGGTCCCGGACGACCCGTCCGTCCGCGCGACTCGAAGGGCTTCCGATGCCGCCCGCAGTCAGGCCGGAATGCCTGCCGTCGACGGGTAGCGTCGCTCGACGTACGCCTCCAGCAGGTCGATGAAGTCCTTCACGAGACCGTCTCCCCGGAGGGTCCGGTCGAGCTTGCCGTCGACGAACACCGGGGCGACGGGATCCTCGAACGTGCCGGGCAGCGAGATCCCGATGTCGGCGTGCTTGCTCTCGCCGGGGCCGTTCACGACGCAGCCCATGACCGCCACCCGCATCTCCTCCACGCCCGGGCGCGTCTCCTTCCACTCCGGCATCCGGTCCTTCAGATACTGCTGGATCTGCTGCGCCATCTCCTGGAAGAAGGTCGAGGTGGTACGGCCGCAGCCGGGGCAGGCGCTGACCTGGGGCAGGAACGAGCGGAGGCCCATCGACTGCAGCACCTGCTGCGCGACCCGCACCTCCTCCTCTCGCTCGCCGCCGGGCGCGGGCGTGAGCGAGACGCGGATCGTGTCGCCGATCCCCTCCTCCAGCAGGATCGACAGCCCGGCCGTGGAAGCGACGATGCCCTTCATCCCGAGGCCGGCCTCGGTCAGCCCGAGATGCAGCGGGTAGTCGGACCGCGTTGCGAGCAGTCGGTAGACGTCGACGAGGTCGCGGACGTTCGACACCTTGGCCGAGATGATGATCCGGTCATGCCCGAGGCCGGTCTCCTCGGCCAGCTCCGCCGACCGCATCGCCGACTCGATCATCGCCTCGATCATCACATCGCGGCTGTCCCGGGGCTCGGCGGCGGCCGCGTTCGCGTTCATGAGGTCGGTCAGGAGGGCCTGGTCGAGGGATCCCCAGTTCACCCCGATCCGCA
>DATAQF010000320.1:0-5592 GCA_036264795.1 Candidatus Limnocylindrales bacterium
CCCTCCTCGGCCACGCGGCCGGCATACATGACCAGGGCGCGGTCGCACGTCTCGGCAACGACCGAGAGGTCATGGGTGATCAGGATCAGCGAGAGACCGAGCTCGACGCGGAGCCGTTCCAGCAGCTCGAGGATCTGCGCCTGGACCATGACGTCGAGGGCTGTCGTCGGCTCGTCGCCGATGACGATCCCCGGATCGCAGGCGAGGGCCATCGCGATCATCGCCCGCTGCCGCATCCCGCCCGACAGCTCGTGGGGATACGCAGCCCCGCGCTTCTTCGGGATGCCGACCAGCTCGAGCAGCTCGCGAGCCCGCGCGACCGCCCGCGTCCGTGGCTCGCCGAGCCGCTGCTCGATGGGCTCGGCGATCTGATCGATGACGCGCTGGACGGGATTCAGGGCGTTCATCGCGCCCTGGAAGACGATCGAGATCTCCCGCCAGCGATAGCGCCGCAGCTGGTTCTCGGTCTTCTTGACGAGGTCGATCCCCATCAGGTTGATCTCGCCGCCGGCGATGCGCGCGTTCGACGGGAGAATCTGGACGAGCGACAGGGCGGTCGTCGTCTTGCCGCATCCCGACTCGCCCACGATCCCGAGCGCCTCGCCGTAGTCCAGCCGGAAGCTCACGCCGTCGACCGCCCGGACGGTGCCGCTCTCGAGCCGGAAGTAGGTCTTGAGGTCTCGCACGTCGAGCAGCGGGGCGCCGGGCTTCGCCTGCTTCGGCGGCGCCCACTGCCGTCGGCGGCGGATGTCGAGGGCGGTCTCGATCGCGCTCGCACGCCGCGTCCGTTCGCGAGCGCCGCCATCTGCGATCGGCGGCGGGGTCGCGTCGTCCCGGAGGCGCGCATCGAGAAGGCCCTGCTCGGTCGACGGGGCGATGTCGCGCGGATCGATGCTCACCGACGCGTCCCGGTCTTCGGGTTCAGGACGTCGTCGAGGGCGTTGCCGACGAGGGTGAAGGCGAGGACGACGAGCACGACGCAAGCGGCCGGCGGGAGGATGTACCACCAGGCCCCGAGGCCCGGTGCTCCCGACGCCTGGGCGGAGTTCAGGATCTCGCCCCATGACGGCTGGAACGGGTCGCCGAGACCGATGAACGACAGCGTCGTCTCGGTGAAGACGGCGAGCGCGAACGTCAGCACCGACTGGGCGACGATCAGGTTCACGACGTTCGGGAAGATGTGGCGGCGCATGATCCGACCGGGCCCGCTGCCGATGACGCGCGCTCGGTCGACGAACATCCGCTCCTTCACGGACAGCACCTGGCTCCGGATGATCCGGGCGGTCGTCGCCCATGACGTGAGGCCGATGACGACGACGATGACGAGGAGCGTCGCCCGGATCCCCAGCAGCTCGGCGTCCGTGCCGATGATCTCGAGGATGACCGGGGCGAGGATGATCGCGAGCACGAAGGTCGGCAGGACGAGGAAGAAGTCGGTGAAGCGCATGAGGATCGTGTCGGTCCAGCCGCCGAGATAGCCGGCGACGATCCCGATGACCGCGCCGACGACGATCGTGATCATCGTCGCGAGCAGGCCGATCGTCATCGAGATCCGCGCTCCGTGGACGGTCAGGTTGAGCATGTCGCGACCGAGCTCGTCGGTCCCGAAGATGTGGCTCGCGCTCGGGGCTTCGAGCGCGGTTCCGGTCGCCGTCGTCGCCGTCTCGAGCGATCCGGCGAGGAGGCTCGGAAACAGCGCAAGGAAGGCGAACACGAGCAGGACGGCAAGGCCGATGAGACCATCGCGACGGCGGGTGAAGTTGCGGACGAACCCTCGCCCATTGCGGAGCCGGAGGCGCCAGGCTTCGCGACGAACGCGGGCCGGGGCGATCGCGGTCGCGCTCATGATCGGACCCGCGGATCGAGCAGGCCGTAGACGAGGTCCGCCACGAGGTTCGCGACGACGACCGCGACGGACAGGAGCAGGAACACGCCCTGGAGGATCGGGTAGTCACGGGCGCCGAGGGCGTCGACGGTCAGCGACCCGAGCCCCGGCCAGTTGAACACGACCTCCGCGGTGATCGCGCCGGCCACGACGTAGCCGAGGTTGATCGCGATGATCGTGACCATCGGCAGAAGGGCGTTCGGGAAGGCATGCGAGCGGAGCATCCGGCCATCCGTGATGCCCTTGGCCCGGGCGGTCGTCATGTAGTCCTCGGACCGGGTCTCGAGGATCGCCGAACGCATGATGATCGAGTAGCTCCCGATCAGGCCGAGCGCCACGGTCGTCAGAGGCAGGACCAGGTGCCGGCCGAGATCGACGAGCTGGCCGACGAACCCCTCGCCGGACGTCCCGACCGAGGTCATGCCGGATGTCGGAAACCAGTGGAGACCGGCCGCGAAGACGATGATCAGCGGCATCCCGATCACGAAATACGGCATCGAGTAGAGGATCAGGCTGGCTCCCGTGCCGACGCGATCGACGGCGCTGCCCCGTCGCCACCCGGCGTACGCGCCGACGGTGAGGCCGACCACGATCGCAACCAGCTCACCGAGTCCGATCAGCAGGACGGTCGGCCAGAGCGAATCGCTGATCACGTCCACCACCGGCTTGCCCTGGAACTTCAGGGAGTACCCGAGATCGCCCGTCAGCGTCGAGCCGACGTAGGCGACCAGCTGATCGGGGATCAGCGGCTTGTCCAGGCCCCAGCGGGCCTTGACCGCTTCGAGCTGCTGCTGGGAGAGGTTCGGATTCCGAAGGAGGACCCGCTCCGGCGAGCCGGGCATCATCCGGAACAGGAGGAAGTTGAGGATCACGATCGCGAAGATCGTGAGGACGGCCTGGCCGAGCTTTCGCCCGAGATATCGCGAGCCCACCGCGATCCTTCCTCAGTCCGATCGGCGCCGAGATGGTGAACGTGACCCGTCGCGCTCGCGACGGGTCACGGATGCGCTTGGGATCACTCGTCCTCGACGACGCGCGTCCGGCGACGGCTCGCGTACATCGCGATGCCGATCACGACGATGATCGCGATGGCGATCAGCGCGACCACGCCGACGTTCGGGCTGCTCGAGCTGGTGCTCCCGGAGTCGACGGGTGTCGCCGACGCGACCGGCGCCGCGCTGCCGCCGCCGGCGACCGGCGACGCGGTCGTGCCGCTGGCCGACGGAGCGGCGCTCGGTGCGGCCGTCGCGTCCGTGAGGAGCGTGTAGCCGAGGGTTCCGTACGTGAACAGCGGGGTGCCGTTCGGAGGCTGGTTCCGCCAGCCGGCGAACTTGTCGGTCCGGTAGGCGACCAGGTTCGCGTCGTAGTACAGGATGTCGTAGGGAGCCTGGTCGTAGATCAGGTTCTGCATCTGGGCGAGGAGCGGTTTGCGGGCATCGGCGCTCGTCGCCTTCAGCTGCTGGTCATACAGGCTGTCGAAGTCCTTGTTGCAGTAGAGGCTGTCCGACGTCCCGCCGATCGCGTCGCAGCGGAAGATCTGGAGGAGCGCGTTCGGGTCCGGGCTGCCAGCCCATCCCCACAGCTCGATGTCGTACTTCGCCTTGCCCGTCTTGCCGCCCTCGGGAGGCAGGAGGAGGTCGGTCAGGGCGCCGCTGTCCATGACCTGCGTGCTGACCTTGATCCCGAGCTGGCCGTACCAGTCCTTGATGAAGGCGGCCGCCTTCGGGTAGTCGGCGTTCGAGTTGGGCATGTAGAGGCGGAGGTTGATCGGCTTGCCTTCCTTGTCCAGGCGGTTGCCGCTGCCGTCGAGCGGATATCCGGCGGCGTCGAGCAGCGACTTCGCCTTCGCGATGTCGAACGTCCGGGGCTTCGTGGGTTCCACGTGCCACTGGGTCAGCACGGGCGGAACGTTCGTCGTGCCGACGTCGCCAAAGCCACCGAGGATCTTGTCGACGAGCGTCTTCTTGTCGACGGCATACCCGAGGGCGTCACGGAAGGCCTGGTCCTGGAGCGCCTTCGTCGATGCTCCCCCGCCGGCAATCGTCTTGCCGGTGCCGGTGCCATAGGTGTTGAAGGCGAGCTGCGTCCAGCCGTTCGCCGCGCCAACGACGGTCTTGATGCCCTGCTCCGTCTGGAGCTGCTTGAGCTGGTCGGCGTTCGGGTCGCGGGCGTAGTCGATCTCGCCGGCCTTGAGGGCCTGGACCATCGTGTCCGGGGTCTTGAAGAACTGGATGACGACCTCGTCCTCGAAGCCCTTGGTGCCCCAGTAGTTCGGGTTCCGGACGAATCGGGCGTACTGGCCGGTCTTCCATTCGGCGAGGGTGTACGGCCCGGTGCCGACCAGCGACGCATTGAACTTGGCGTCGCCCATCGTCTTGTACGTTTCCTTGCTCCAGATGTGCTTCGGCAGGATCGGCACGTACACCTGGAGGACGCGATCGGACTGGTCGTCGGTCGTGACGATCATCGTCTCCGCGTCCGGGCACTCGACCTTCGTGACTCCGGCGTCCTTGACGTTCGGGTCGATGTAGCCGAGCCCGATGCTGGTCCCGGCCTTGACCGCGTCGACGTTCATGCCCCACGAGAAGCAGGCGTCCTGGGCGTCGGCGGGCTGGCCGTCGGACCATTTCATGCCCGTCCGGATATGGAACTTCACGGAGTGCCCGTCGGCGGATCGCTCCCATTTGTCGGCGAAGCCCGGGACCGGCTCGGCGTTGTCGCCGAAGTCGACGAGCAGGTTGTACGTGAGCTGGTAGACCTCGTAGCCGACGACGAGGGCCGTGTTGTACGGGTTGATCGCGTCGAGATCCTGGGTGGTGCCGACCTTGAGCACGACCGGAGGGGCCGCGGTTGCGGTCGGGCCCATGGCCGGCAGGATCGACGAGACGGCCAGGGCACAGGCGGCCAGCGCTCGGGTCGCGCGGCCTCGCAGGGGCGAACGCATCGACATCTCCTCCTCGTGCGCGGTCCGCGTCCGATGGCGCGGCTCCACGTGCCACGACCCCTTCCCCCCATGAAGGTGGGCGGAGTCTTTCACAGGCGTACCGGCAGCGGCAACCATGGCTCGTACCGTGGCTCGGCGGGCCGGCCCTCCTCAATCCGCGGTGACGACCTCCTCGACGATCAGGGTCCCCTTGTCCGCATCGAGCGTCGCGAGGGCGCCGAGGGGAACGGTTGCGTGATGCTTGTTGTGGCCGATCGGCAGACCGAAGATCAGCGGCAGCCCGAGCGGCCCGAGGACCTCCTCGACGATGTCCTCGGTCGAGAGCTCGGCGATGCCGCCGGACCATTTCGTCTTCAGGTCGCCGACGACGATCCCGACGGCATCCTCGAAGAGGCCGGCGTTGCGAAGCTGGGTGAGAATCCCGTCGAGGACGTAGCCCTCGAGCTCGATCTCCTCGAGGACGACGATCCGGCCCCGAAAGTCGGGCTGGAGACGGGTGCCGATGGCGCTCGAGAGGAGGCCGGCGCAGCCCCCGGCCAGCCGTCCGGTCGCGCGACCGCCGACCACGCAACGAACGTAGGGATCGTCGGGGTTCGGCCCGATCGGCCCGAACGGCTCATCGCTGAAGAGCGCCCGGCGGAGGCTCGCTTTCGAGAACTCCGTGACCTCCGGCGACCCGACGCCCGCCGCGCCGTTCGAGTAGAAGCTGATCACCTCGCCCCAGCGCGACGCTGCGAGATGGAGCGTCGTGAGGTCGCTGTAG
>DATAQF010000013.1:0-3346 GCA_036264795.1 Candidatus Limnocylindrales bacterium
CGCTCGACGGCCGCCTCGACGGCATCGACACCGTGACGGACCCCTTGTTCGGGTTCGAGGTCCCGACGTCGTGTCCGGACGTGCCGACGGAGCTCCTCCACCCGCGTGCGACCTGGCCGGACACCGAGGCCTACGATCGCCAGGCCCGGGCACTCGCCCGCATGTTTGCCGAGAACTTCGCCGCGTACGCGGACGGCGTGCCCGAATCCGTGCGCATGGCCGGTCCGCGAGTGGTCGGCGACGATGCCCAGGAGCTCAAGGTGGCCGGACCCGGCGAGGGCTGACCCAGGACGACCCGGCCAGGATCCGTCGCCCGGACGAACGCCGACGATCGGCTCCGTAGAATTGCCCCACACCGTTGAACCCGAATCCCGTACCCGAGGTTCCCTCACGCCCATGTCCAGGAACAAGGTCACCGTCATCGGCGCCGGTAATGTCGGCGCCACGACCGCCCAGCGCATCGCCGAGGCCGGCCTCGCGGACGTCGTCCTCGTCGACATCGTCCAGGGTCTGCCTCAGGGAAAGGGGCTCGACCTCGCCGAGGCGGCCCCCGTCGTGGGCCACGATTCGCGGGTCGTCGGCACGAACGACTATGCGGACACGGCCGGCAGCGACGTCGTCATCGTGACGTCCGGGATCGCCCGCAAGCCGGGAATGAGCCGCGACGACCTCATGCAGACGAACGCGGGAATCGTCCGCGGGGTCGTGGAGCAGGCCGCGAAACACTCGCCCGACGCGATCCTGATCGTCGTCACGAACCCGCTCGACGCGATGTGCCATGTCGCCATGAAGGCCTCCGGCTTTCCGCGTGAACGCGTCCTCGGGATGGCCGGCGTGCTCGACTCGGCGCGGTTTCGGACGTTCATCGCCGAGGAGCTCGGCGTGTCGGTCGCCGACACGCACGCGTTCGTGCTCGGTGGCCACGGCGACACGATGGTGCCGCTCTCGCGCTACTCGACCGTGGCCGGCGTCCCGATCACGGAGCTCTTGGCCGCGGACCGCGTCAAGGCGCTCGAGGAGCGGACGGCCAACGGCGGCGCCGAGGTCGTGGCGCTGCTCAAGACGGGCTCCGCGTTCTACGCTCCGGCCGCGTCGACGTTCGAGATGGTCGACGCGATTCTCCGCGATCGGAAGCGCGTTCTGCCCTGCGCCGTCCTCCTCCAGGGCGAGTTCAAGACCAACGACCTCTTCGTCGGCGTGCCGGTCGTCCTCGGCCGCGGTGGCATGGAAAAGGTCTTCGAGATCGAGCTCACCGCGGACGAGCAGGCCGCCTTCGACCAGTCCGCCGCCGCGGTGAAGGAGCTGGTCGAGAAGCTCGGATGAGCCAGACGGCCCCGGCGGATGCCGGGGCCGTTGGAACCAGCGCGAGTCGGGAGATCTACGCGCTGTTGACGAGGATCGGGATGAACGGCGTGGGGTCGTACAGGATCGACGCGGCCCGCTCGCGGGATCGTGAGGCGGCCGCGGCCAGCGCCATGCGGTACGCGGCATCGGTCTCGGGGAGTGGGCTGACCGCGAGCTCGCTGCGGAGAATGGCGCATACCCGGCGATACTGGCGGACGACCTGGGATCTCGTCCCCGCCAGCCCGTAGGCGGCGATCAGGACCGCGTGAGCCTCTTCCCGGAGCGCGTCGCGGCCGAGGAGCTCGGTCGCCGCCAGCCGAGCGCCGGCGACGTCGCCACGCGCCAGGCGCCCGATCGCAACCCGCGCGAGAAGGTCCTCGTAGCAGTCGGACAGGCGCTCCCGCTCGGCGGCGAAGCACTCGTGCCCGAGGCCCTCGAGCAGGTCACCGCGATAGAGGCGCAGGGCCGCGCTCTCGTCGGCCGGGCAATCGGCGGTCTCGACAAGGCGCTCGAACCTCTCGACGTCGAGATCGAGCGTCGCGCCCGACCGGAGCCCGAGCGTGTCCTGATCGGCCTCGACCCAGGCGTCCGGGTCCAGGCCGGCGTTCGCGAGGCTCGATCGGAGGAGCCACAGGGCCTGGCGCAGCGAGGCGGCCGATGGGCCGTCGACGTCGGGCCACAGCTCGGCGGCGATCGCGTCGCGGAGTCGCGGTCGCGGTCGGAGCGCAAGGAGCGCGGTCAGAGCCTGGGCGTGACGGCCGGTGACCCGGACCTGGATGTCGCCGGCGAGGACTTCGAGCCGGCCAAACAGACGAACCGACAGCGTGGTGTGGGCTGCCCCCATGACGTCCCTCGTCTGACGAACAGCGCCCGGCCGTTTTCCCCCCAGGGGGCCGGGCGCTGTCGTCCGATCGGTCACCAACCCCCCAGAGTCCAGTGACCGGTTTTCCCCCCAAGACGGACAACCCCTCGTCCGCCTGTCGGGCTGGCGCGTCCCCCAGGACACTTGCACCGATGACCGAATGCTGGTCGGCTGCCTGACCGGCGGGTGAGCGCAGGACTGACACGCAGGGTGTCGGCCAGCCGACACCCTGCGTGTGAACGATTCGTTGCCTGGCGGTGTCGCGATCCGTCGCCTCCAGCGTCCCGCGCTTTCCGGGAGGCGAGGCACACGAACGGAATCACCCGTTGGCGCTGGTCGGCGCCGGTACACTGACCCGCACCGTGCCGACCGCCCTGATCGCGTTCGACTTCGACCCACTGCTCCATCTCGGCGGCGGCGCCGTCCGATGGGAGACCGTCGGCATCGCCGTCGCGATGTTCGCGGCCCTCGTCGTCGCCGGGCTCACGGTCTGGTCGGTGGGTCTCCGTCTCGACGATCTCCTCTTCGTCGTCCTCGGGATCGTTCCCGGTGCCGTCATCGGCGGCCGTCTCGGCTACGTGTTCCTCCACCCGGCGTGGTTCGGGGCCGACCCCGGTCGGATCATCGACCCGGCGGTTGGCAGCCTCGAGCTGACCCTGGCCGTCGTCGGCGGTTCGTTGACCGGCGCGATCGTCGCCGTCCTCCTCGACGGCCAGCCCGGCCGATGGCTGCAGGCGGCGACCCTCCCGGTGCTCCTCGCCCTCGCCGGGGGGAAGATCGCGATGGCTCTCGGCGGCCGCGGACAGGGCCTGCCCTGGGACGGAACATGGGCAACCGCCTATGCGGGGCCGGGGCCGTGGGGATCGCTCGCGCCGGAAGTCCCCTCCCACCCATCGCAGGTCTACGAAGCGCTGGTGACGCTCGCGATCCTCGTCGTCGTGATGGTCCTCCTGACGATCCCGGCCGTCCGCCGCGCCGACGGCCGCGCATTCCTGCTCGCGCTCGGGGCGTGGGCGATCGGCCGCGCGGCCGTCGCCACGACCTGGCGCGACCCCGTCGCGAGCGGTCCCTTCCGGCTCGAGCAGATCCTGGACCTGGCGACGGCTTCGGGGGCCGTCCTCGTCCTCGGCTTGGTCCTCG
>DATAQF010000055.1:0-2731 GCA_036264795.1 Candidatus Limnocylindrales bacterium
CGATGACGACGCGGCTTCGGCCGATCCGCTCGGAAGCGGCGTCCACGCTCGCGGCTCCCAGGAGCTCATTCGCGCCTCGGTCGATCACGATCCGGTTCTCGCCATCGGACTCGACGACGATGAAACCGACTCCGGTCGCGACATCCGCCCGCCGGGCGACGTGGGCAACGTCGATGGCCTCGGCCGCCCAGAGCGCCATCGCCTCGTCGCCATGCCGATCCGTGCCGACGACGGCGATGAGCGCCGCGTCGCCACCCAGCCGGGCGACCTGGATCGCCTGGTTGCTGCCCTTGCCCCCGGGTCCCTCGTCGAAGCCACTGCCGATGACCGTCTCGCCACCGACCGGCGCCCGATCGACGGCGATCGTGAGCCCGACCACATAGCTGCCGACGATCGTGATGAGCGGGCCGCCAACGCCGGTCACGATCAGTAGCTGACCGCGCCGGCCTGGCGCAGGACGATCGCGACGCCCGCGCTCGAGCCGACGAGCGCCGCGCCCGCGTCGAACAGCTCGACGGCGTGCTCCCACGACTTGATCCCACCGGACGCCTTGACCCCGACCGTCGCCGGTGCGCGCTGCCGCAGATAGCGGATCTCGTTGACGGTGGCCAGCCCGACGGCGCTGGAGCTCGCGTTCTTGACGAACCCGACGCCGGCGTCGACGGCGAGGTCGACCGCACGATCGCGCTCCGACGGGGTGAGGAGCGGGAGCTCGAGCATGACCTTGACGACGGCCGGACGGGCGGCTTCGACGACTCGGGCGATGTCGTCGCGGAACTCCCGATCGAGCCCGCTCCGGAGCCAGCCGACGTTGACCATGATGTCGAGCTCGCGCGCGCCCGCCTCGACGAGTGCGCGCGCCTCGGCGACCTTGCCGGCGCTCGTCATGATCCCGAGCGGAAAGTCGACGGCGGAGGCGAGCTTGACGCTGCTTCCGGCCAGGACGCGTCGCCCGACGGGCAGCCAGTTGCCGGCGATCATCGCCGCGTCGAAGCCGAACTCCAGGCACTCGCGACAGTGTCGCTCGACGTCGTCCTGGGTCGCGTCCGGCCGGAGGAGCGTGTGCTGGATCCGGGCCGCGACGGCGCTCGGCGTCCAGACGTCGACCTCGCCGGCATCACCGATCACGCTCATCGGCGCCACGCCCCGAGGACGTAGTCGTAAAAGCCGTCGAGGTCGACGTCGGCAAAGACGCGCACCGTCCTGCCCGTCGGGTCGGGCACCGTGCGGCCCTGGCTCCGGCCGGTCGGGACGATCCGGACGGGCTCCTCCTCCAGTCGGTAGAGGTCCGGCCGCTCGATCCACGCCGTCGTCAGCACGTCCCAGAAGTAATACGTCTGATGGGCCACGAGCGCATAGCACTGGCCCGCGAAGTCGGAGAAGGGGTGCCGTCGCGAGCGTCCGAGCTGACGGATGAAGTCGTCCGTCATCCGAACGCGATTCGTGATGTCGAGCGGGCACATCGCGATCGGGATGCTGGACTCCCAGACGCGGGCCGCGGCGGGCGGATCCCAGTAGACATTCCACTCCATCGAGCCGTCCTGGCCGCCCTCGAACCAGGGATCGACGTTGCCGTCCACGCGAAGAGCGCCGCCCATCCACGCGATCTCGGCGATCCTGGACTCGATGGATGGGTCGATGTCGAGCGCGGCCGCAACCGTCGAGAGGGGTCCCGTGACCAGCAGCCTGACCGGCTCCGGGGCCGCCCGCAGCGCTTCAGCCAGCCAGACCTGGCCCGGCGTCGGCAGGAGCGGCGTCCGCACGACCTCCTGCTCGTTGAGGATCGGGAAGAGGTTGACCGAGAACGAATCGCGCCGAGCCTCCCGGGCGAACGGGTTGAGGCCACGGACAGTCGACTCCGCCACGGCCACGTGCGACTGCCCGGCGAGGTCGAGGATCTTGCGGGTCGCCCCGACGGCCGGCTCGATGTAGCAGTCGGCCGGCGTCACGACGACTCCGTCGAGCCGATGATCGGTGAAGGTCGTCGCGAGCAACAGCGCGAGGTAGTCGTCGACACCCCCGTCGTGATCGAGGATGAGCGAGCGGGTCATCCGACGCCTCCGGGTTGGCCGGCCGGCAGGAGCGGTGGGACGCGGCTCCGCGGCTCCTCGAACCGGCGATTGGTCGCAACGAGGCCCGCCACCGCGAGCAGTGCGGACAGGACGAACAGCACGCTGTAGGACGTGAGCCCCGCAACGATCCCTCCGACGAGTGGTGCGAGGGTCAGGGCGGGCGCGATGACCGTGCTCGTGACGCCGAGATAGCGGCTTGTCTGGCGCGGCGGCGCGACCTCGTAGGTCAGGTTCGGATCGGAGCTGTTCGTGCCGGCGTTCGCGATACCGAGGAGCCCGAACGCAAGGCCGAAGGCGGGGAAGCCTGTCGCCGCGATCGCCACGATCATGCCGAGCGCCAACGCGGACGCCGCTCCCTCGAGCACCAGCTTCCACCCCCACCGATCGCCGACGAGGCCCCACGCCAGGCCGCCGACCGACTGGGCGAGGAGGTACACCGCCGCGAACGCGGCGGCATCCGCGGCGCTCAGGCCACGCTGCAGGCCGGCGACCGCGACAAACCCGACCCCCATCGTGCCGAGCGCCACGATGCTGCGTCCGACGAGGAACCAGCGATAGGTCTCGTGGGTGCGCAGCAGGTCCGGGACCTCGCCGAGCAGACGCCGGAACGGCACGCGGGCGATCGTCTCCGGGTATGGGACCTCACGGAGGTTCGCGAT
>DATAQF010000088.1:0-2216 GCA_036264795.1 Candidatus Limnocylindrales bacterium
AGGCCGAGCGGGTTGCACCGCTCGCACAGCCCGACATCGAGGGCCACCGGGGCGCCGCAACGGGCACAGGCATGCGTCGGGACGGGGGCGGGCGGAGCCGGGGTCGCGGGGGCGGTCATCGTCCGCTCGATGGTGCCATCACCAGCGATTCGTCGCCTCCACAAGGGCGTCGACGTCCGCCGTGGTGCGGGCGAGGACGTTCGCAGCATCGGCGCCCGCGGCGTGCCAGCGATCCCACGTCTCGCGCGGGACGCGGATCCACGGCGAGTCGGCCAACGATTCCTCACCCAGCCAGTCCGAGCCCTGGAAGCCGACGACGACATGCTGCTCCTCGCGCCGCCGGCCGCTCGCCGCGAGCGCGTCGAGGTAGAGCGGAAGATTCGCCTCGAAGTTGTCCTCGAACGCCGTCCACCCGTCGCCGATCCGGCCGGCGAGCCGCGCGCCCGACGCGGTCTCCCCGCCGATGACGATCGGTGGCGGCGGAACCGGCACCGGGAAGGCCGTCGCGTCGGCGAGGGGATACCACGGTGATTCGCGCGTGACCGGGCCGCCGCTCCACAGGGCCCGGATCACCGCGATCGCCTCCTCGAGGCGGGCCGCGCGCTCCTTCGCGTCGGGGAACTCGATCCCGTACGCCGCGTGCTCGCGAGGCGCCCCGCCGATGCCGATCCCGAGGATCAGCCGGCCGCCGCTCGCGATCTGGAGGGTCGACGCCATTCGGGCGAGGACGGCCGGGTGGCGGTTCATGACGTTGGCGACGAACGTGCCAACCGTGAGCCGGCTGGTGCTCGCCGCGGTCATCGACAGGATCGTCCAGCCCTCGACGACGGGGACCGTCGTGTCGCCCTTGCCCATGAAGTGGTCCCAGGCCCAGACGCCTGCGTAGCCGGCCTGATCGAGCCGTCGCGCGCTTTCGAGCCACCATCGCGGCTCCGCCCGGATCGTGCGGAGCGTGACCCCGATCGGCAGCCGCTCGCCCACGGCCCCTACAGACCCGTCTCGAACAGGCGGATGTCCTGCGGCGAGATCGCGTGCCCGTCGCCGCGGGTGTGGGCGAGCGCCTCGCGGGCGCCGAGGGCGTCGAGATCGGCCGGGAACCGCGCGATCATGTCGAGGACGACCTTCTGGATCCGCTCCGCGTTCTGGGCGAAGACCTCCAGCACGGATCGGGCGTCCACCGCCTCGGTGCCCTCGAGGACGCCCGCGTCGTAGTCCGTGATCAGGGCGATGTTCACGACCGCCATGCCGACCTCGCGACAGAGGTAGGCCTCCGGGTACTGGGTCATCGAGATGACCTCCCAGCCGGCATCGCCGAACCACTTCGATTCGGACTTCGTGGAGAAGCGGGGGCCGTTGATGATCACGATCGTGCCGCGTTCATGGAACGGGATGTCGTGCTCGCGGATCACCTCGGCCGCCACGCCCCGGAGGACGGGATCGTAGATGTCGGCCGCCGAGACATGGGTGACGATCGGGCCGTCGAAGAAGGTGTCCGCACGGCCGTTCGTCCGGTCGACGAACTGGTCGCACAGGACGAAGTCGCCGGGCTTGACATGGCGCTGGAGGGAGCCCGCGGCGCACGGCGAGATGACCGCCTTGACTCCGAGCGACCGCATCGCCCAGACATTGGCTCGGTAGTTGATCTTGTGCGGCGGGATCGTGTGTCGACGCCCGTGGCGCGGCAGGAAGGCAACCTCACGTCCGCCAACCGAGGCGAGGAAGAACGAATCCGAGGGCGGGCCGTAGGGCGTGTCGACCTTGATCTCACGGACGTCGTCGAGAAGCGAATAGAACCCCGAGCCACCGAAGACGCCGATCTCCGCGGAATCCGCCACCACCTCGTGAACCTCCTGCGAGCGAGGGCGTCGGGTGCGCCCCGGCGCCGAGCGGGCACCCGGTAGAGCATCCGGGTGGGACGCCGACGTCGTCCGCCGTCCCGCCGGCGTCGTCGACCGCCGGATTGTCGCATGCCGGACATGTGACCCACCGCCGCGTGGTTCCGGCCGTGCAACCTCGGGTCTACGATGGCGCGAAGGCGCCTTCACCGGCGGATGCGCACGAGGACCGAGCACACCGATGACCGAGCCGAACGAATCGAGGCCGACGCCGACGCCGCTCGGCGACGCGGGACCCACGTCCGCGTCATCCTCGTCGGTTCAGGCCCCGTCGTCGTCGCCCCAACCGGACCGCCCGGCCCGCGACTGGCGCGAGCCGCC
>DATAQF010000111.1:0-3577 GCA_036264795.1 Candidatus Limnocylindrales bacterium
ACCCGGGTCGAGCGGGTCGAGGCGATCCCCGAGATTGTCCGAAAAGCGTTCCGCATCGCCGTGCTCGAGAAGCCGGGCCCGACCCACATCGAGCTGCCCGAGAACCTCGCGGCGACGCCGGTCGGTGCGGACGCCAGGCCGCTCATTCCGGGACGGACCTACTTCCCAGAGCCGACCGACGAAGCGATCGCCCATGCGGCCGACCTGATCGCCACCTCTCAGCGGCCACTCGTCCTGGCCGGGAACGGCGTGCTGCGCCGGCAGGCGGCGCCCGAGCTGCGGGCCTTCGCACGCGGCCTCCACGTCCCGGTCGCCGCCACCTTCATGGGCAAGGGCGCGATCGACGACCGGTCGCACCTGTCCCTGATGGCCGTCGGGCTGCAGGCCCGCGACCATGTTCTGTCCGGCTTCGATCGGGCCGACCTCGTGATCTGCGTCGGCTACGACCTCGTCGAGTACGCGCCGGCCCAGTGGAATCCCGACGGCCGCAAGCGGATCATCCACATCGACACCCAGCCGGCCGAGGTCGACGCCCAGTACCGGCCCGAGGTCGAGCTGGTGGGAGACATCGACGGGTCGCTCCGCCGGCTCCTCACCGCGGTCCAGCCCCGTGGAATCAGTGGCCGCGACGCCGGGGAGCGGCACGAGGCCCGCGAGACCCTCGTCCACGCAGATCTCCGGACGGCGCTCCTCGAGGAGCTCGCCGCGGGTTCGAGCAACAACGGCCTGCCGATCACGCCGCAGCGCGCGATCGCCGACCTCCGCGAGGCGCTCGGGCCCGACGACATCGTCGTGTCCGACGTCGGCGCCCACAAGGTCTGGGTCGCCCGGCTCTACCAGGCATACGAGCCGAACACGGTGATCATCTCCAACGGCTTTGCGGCCATGGGGATCTCCCTGCCCGGAGCGATCGCCGCGAAGCTCGTCCACCCCGATCGCAAGGTCGTCGCGCTGTGCGGAGACGGCGGCTTCCTGATGAACAGCCAGGAGCTCGAGACGGCGAAGCGGATCGGGGCCAACGTGACGGTCGTCGTCTGGCGCGACGACGGCTACGGCCTGATCGACTGGAAGCAGCGGAACGAATTCGGGCGCCCGTTCGGCGTCGAGTTCGGCAACCCGGACTTCGTGCGGTTCGCCGAGTCCTTCGGGATTGCCGGGTTCCGGCCGGCTTCGGCGGCGGACCTCCTTCCCACGCTCCGTCGCGCGCTCGACGTCGACGGCCCCACGCTCGTCGAGGTCCCGATCGACTACCGCGAGAACCTCCGGCTGACCGAGCAGCTCGGGGCGCTGGCCGGAGCCTAGCCGTTCGGGGCTCCGCCTCCCTGCCATTCGGCGCTGCTAGGCTGGCCCGAATGTCTCCCTCGACGTGGTCGCCGAGCCTCGCCGTGTCGCGGATGTTCACGATGCCGTCGTATCCGCCGTCGCCGGGCGACCTGCGGACCTTCCGCCTGGCAGGTCTCGACCTGCCGGTGCGGTCCACGATCGTGGTCGTCGCCGTCACCCTCCTGGTGATCTTCGACTTCCAGCGGACGCTGATCCCGGACGAGCTGGTCCGCTACGACCGGACGCCGGTGATTCAACGGCTCCAGGCGCTTGGCCGGCTCGTCCTGTACTTCTGCGTCCCCCTTCTGATCGTGCTCGTCGGGTTCCGTGACCGGCCGGCCCGATATGGGCTTCAGCTCGGCGACTGGCGCTGGGGGCTGGGCCTCGCGCTGGCCGGATGTGTCGTGATGACGCCGGTCGTGCTGATCGTCGCCGGGATGCCCGACTTCCGGGCCTATTACGCGCCGTCGGCCGAGCCCCTTCCATCGCTCCTGCTCACCAATCTGTTCGACCTGGCACCGACCGAGTTCCTGTTCCGGGGCTTCCTGATGCTCACGCTCGCCCGCATCTTCGGGCCGATCGCCCTCGTCGTCGCGCTCTTCCCGTTCACGTTCACCCACCTGACGAAGCCCGAAGCCGAGCTCCTGTCGACCTTCGCCGGCGGCGCGGTGTACGGCTGGCTGACCTGGCGGACCCGATCGATCGTCTGGGGCGCCGCGGCCCACATCTACATCGTGACGCTGGTCATCGTCGCGTCGGCCGGGGTCGCGCCGTGACCCGCGACATCTGGCGGTCTCTCCGTTGCGACCCCGCCTGGCTGACGCTCAGGCCGTCGCCCGCGCGGCCGCCTTGCCCTGCTGGAGGATCCGGATCGGGTTGCCGAATGGATCGCGGACGCCCATGTCCGTGCCGTAGAAGTGCTCGGTCGGCTCCTGCGTGAAGTCGGTCACGCCGCGTGACTTGAGGGTCTCATACAGGCTCCTGGCGTCGTCCGTGATGAAGACGAGCCCGGGCAGCGCGCCTTTCGTGACCAGATCGCGGATCTGCGCGGCCGTCGCCTCGTCGTGGAGCGGCGCGCCCGGCTGCTCCAGGGACACCTCGGTGGCGTGCTCGCCGGGGACGCGGACCGTCAGCCAGCGGTAGTCGCCCTGGCGGATGTCGTTTCCGACCTCGAGGCCCAGCTTGTTGACGTAGAAATCGAGTGCCTCGTCCTTGTCCAGGACGTAGATGCTGGCGACATTCAACCTGGTGATCATGGCGTCGATTCTCCGCTGCGTGTTCGTTGGGGCGACGTCGATGCTAGACAGCCACCCTCGGCACGGCTTCTCCAAAACTGCTCGATTCGGTTCGCGGTTCCACGTCGGATCGGGGTCGCATCGCCGCGAGCTGGACGCAATGCGGCGCGACGATCGGGCCGTGTCCGAGGCGATACGTTGATGGCGTCTCGCCGACGATCTCGCGGAACATCCGGGAGAACGTGCCGAGGCTGGTGAAGCCGACGTCGAGGCAGATATCGGTGACGCTTCGGTCCGTCTCGCGCAGGAGAAACATCGAGCGCTCGACCCGCCGCCGCTGGAGATAGCGATTCGGCGTCTCGCCGAACACGGCACGGAAGCTGCGAATGAAGTGGGCCTCGGAGACAAACGCCACGGCCGCAACGGCACGGACGTCGAGGGGCTCGGCGTAGGCCCGGTCCATCGCGTCCCGGGCCCGGAGCAGACGACGGTTGAGGTTCTCGGTGTCGCGGCTCACGAGAGCAAGGCTACGTCACCCACGCTGGGGCGTCCGACATCGGGTCCGATCAGCCCGAGGAGCCCGACCCGAACCGCCGCATCTCCGCGTCGAGGTCGAGCGGCAGGATTGCGCCCCTGTGCTCGGCGTCGCCCCACGCCTCGCGCGGGACCCGCCACATGATCTCGAACTCGTTGCCGTCCGGGTCGCGGCCATAGAGCGACTTCGACACGACGTGGTCGCTCGCGCCGGCGAGGGCGCCGGCTGCCGCCAGCTGCTCTTGAGCGGAGGCGAGGTCCGCGATCGTCGGAACCTCCCACGCGAGGTGATAGAGCCCGACCGAGCCGCGCGGTGCGTTCTGCGCCTGTGGCCCGACAGAGAACAGCCCGAGGTCGTGGTGATTGCCCTCGAGTGGGCTGCGCAGGAAGATCGCCTGCCCGCCCATCTCCTTGCCGACGACCTCGAACCCGAACAACCGGGTGTAGAACTCGGCGGCTCGCTCCGCGTCTCGGACGAACAGGAC
>DATAQF010000146.1:0-5264 GCA_036264795.1 Candidatus Limnocylindrales bacterium
GTTGCTGGGGCGCGCGAGGCGTTCGGCGGCCGGATCGACGGCCTGTTCGCCGTCGCCGGTGGCAGCGGACGGCGGCTCGGCGACGGGCCCGCCCACGAGGTTTCGCTCGAGGGATGGGACGCGACGTTCCGCATCAATGCGACCCCGGCCTTCCTCGTCGCGCGCGAGGTGCTCCGGGCGATGCTCGATCAGGCACCGAACGCGACCGGGACGCGCGGCTCGGTCCTGCTCATGTCCAGCGTCCTGTCCGTCTCGCCCTCGCCCATGCTCTTCGCGACCCACGCCTACGCGGCGGCGAAGGCCGCGATCACGGGCTTCGCGCGGACGACGGCTGCGTACTACGCGCCGCATGGGATCCGGGTCAATGCGATCGCGCCCGCCCTCGTTGCCACGCCCATGGCCGAGCGCGCGGCGACGGACCCGGCGACATTCGCCTACGCCGCCCGCAAGCAGCCCCTGGCACGCGGCCTCATCCCGCCGATCGACGTCGCGGCGGCGGCGGCCTACCTGATGTCGGACGAGAGCCGGTACCTGACCGGCCAGCTCGTCATCCTCGACGGCGGATGGAGCGTGACGGACGCAGGCGGCGACGCGGCGTGAGCGACGGAAGGTGAGTCCGATGAATGCAGGCGCCTGGTCGGCCGTCCAGCGGCTGGCCTCCGCCGACGTCGTCGTCGTCGGCTCGGGCTCCGCCGGCTCCTCCGCGGCGATCGCGGCCGCGCGAACCGGCGCATCCGTCATCCTCGTCGAGAAGCTTCCGTTCCTCGGCGGCACGAGCACGGCCGTCCTCGACACGTTCTACGGCTTCTACACCCCGGGCGAGCGGCCGATCAAGGTCGCGGGCGGCATCGGCGACGACATCGTGACCGAGCTGCGAACGCTCGGGCCGGTGATCGAGCGCCCGAACACCTATGGAGCGGGGACCGGCATCACCTATCTCGCCGAGCACCTCAAGGTGGCCTGGGAACGCCTCGCCGCCGACGCGGGCGTCCGGATCCTGCTTCATGCCTTCGTCCAGGACGCCCTCGTCTCGGACGGGCGCGTGGAGTCGATCCTCGTCGCCACGAAGCAGGGGCTGCGGCGGATCGACGCGGCTGTGTTCGTCGACGCGTCCGGCGACGCGGATCTCACCCACTTCGCCGGGTTTGCCTATGAAACGGCCGGCGAATCCGAGCCGGCCCAGACCCTGACGACGACCTTCCGGATGGCGAACGTCGATCTCGAGCGGCGGCTGGAGCTGCCCAGGGGCGATGTCCAGCGGCGGATGGTGGAGGCGGCGGACGGCGGCTACGGGCTTCCGCGTCGCGAGGGCAGCGACCATCGCACGCCGATCCCGAACGTGACCGCCACGATCATGACTCGGCTCGAGTCGGTGGAGCGCCGGCCCGACGGCTCGCTCGCCAATCCGACCGACCCGTGGTTCCTCTCGGCCGCCGAGATGGGGGGCCGTCGCCAGGCCCTCGAATATGTCCGGTTTCTCCGCGAGCGGGTGCCCGGCTACGAGGCGTCGGCGCTCGTGGCATTCGGCACACAGATCGGCGTGCGGGAGACGCGGCGCGTCCACGGCGACGCGCGGCTCACCCGCGACGACGTGCTGACGGCCCGCCAGTTCGACGACCAGGTCGGCCTGTGCGGCGCGCCGATCGAGGACCACCATGCCGGAGCCGACACCCGCTGGCAGTATCTGCCCGATCGACGGGCCGTCGGCATTCCGTACCGGACCCTGCTCGTCCGGGACGCCGTCAATCTCCTCGTCGCCGGGCGCTGCTTCAGCGCGACGCACGATGCCCACGCGTCGGTCCGATCGATGGCGCAGTGCATGGCGATGGGCCAGGCGGCCGGAACGGCGGCCGCACTCGCCACCCTGTCCGGGGTCACGCCGCGCGAGGTGCCCTACGCCGATCTTCGCGATCGACTGACGGCGAACGGGGCGATCCTCTCGATCGACGACGGGTTCGCGACCCCGTCCGCCCCGCTCGAGTCGCGCTGAGGTGGCGTTCGTTCGGACGGTCCTCGGCGACATCGAGCCGTCGGCGCTCGGCGTCACCTACGCCCACGAGCACCTGATCATCGACGGCGGCCTGCCCGTCGAACGCTTTCCGGATTTCCGCCTCGACGACGTCGAATCGATGGTGAAGGAGCTCGGCTCTGCCGTCGCGGGTGGGCTGCGCAGCGTCGTCGATGCGATGCCGGCCGACGCGGGGCGCAACGTCCGAAAGCTCGCCGAGGTCAGCCGCCGGAGCGGCGTGAACGTCATCGCCCCGACAGGCCTTCACCATGTCCGCTACTACGTCGCTCACCACTGGAGCGAGCGCGCCAACGCGGACGAGATCGCCGAGCTGTTCGTCGCCGATGTCAGCGGCGGGATCGACGAGCGCGACTACTCGGGCCCCGTCGTCCGTCGCACGGAGCACCGGGCCGGCGTGATCAAGGTGGCGGGAAGCGAAGGCGGCCTCTCCCGCAGGGACGAGAAGGTCTTCGCGGCCGCCGCGATGGCTCACGTGAGGACCGGCGTGCCGATCCTCACCCACTGCGAGGACGGGACGGGCGGCCCGGAGCAGGTCCGCTTCCTCGTCGATCGAGACATGGATCCCGGGCATCTCGTGCTGTCGCACGTCGACAAGGTCGTTGACCGCGGCCTGCATCGCGAGCTGGCCTCCGCCGGCGTGACGCTGGAGTACGACCAGGGCTTCCGGTGGGGCGACCGGCCGAACGGGACGCTCCAGCTGATCGAATGGATGCTGGAGGACGGCCACGGGGATCGAATCGTGCTCGGCAACGACGCGGCCCGCCGCTCCTACCTGACCGTCCACGGCGGGGGCCCGGGGCTCGGGTGGCTCCTCGGCGACTTCAGCGCCCGGCTCGGGGAGCGGGGCATCGACACCGAGGCGCGGCGTCGATTCTTCGTCGACAATCCCGCCCGGGTCTTCGCCTTCGCCGACGTTCACTCGGACGGTCCCGCGGCGTGACCGACGACGGCGCGCCCGTCCGCCGCCAGCCCGCGCCGGAGGCCATCCGGAACGGACGGGTCATCGCGATCGCCCGCGGGCTGGATCCGTCGCGCCTGGTCGACATCGCGGGAGCGCTCGTCGACGGCGGGATCCAGGCCTTCGAGGTCACGCTGAACAGCGCCTCTGCCCTCAACGGAATCGCCGCCGTCCGCGCCGCGTTCGGGGCGGACCGCCTGCTCGTGGGAGCCGGGACCGTGATGGATATCGCTGCGGCTGAGGCGGCGGTCGACGCCGGCGCGGCGTTCCTCGTCGCGCCGGACACGAACGTCCATCTCGTCGCGTGGGCCGTGGAGCGAGCTGTGCCCGTGTTCCCCGGCGCCATCACCCCGACCGAGATCCTCGCGGCGTGGCGCGCCGGGGCGACCGCCGTGAAGGTGTTTCCCGCGTCGGCGGTGGGTCCCGCGTTCGTGCGGGAGCTCCGCGGTCCGCTGCCGGAGATCCCCCTGATCCCGACCGGCGGAGTGACCGCGGACAGCGCTCCGGACTTCATCCGCGCGGGCGCCTTCGCGGTGGGGCTCGGCAGCTGGCTCACGGGCGCCGGCGATCCGGCCACCATTCGGACCCGCGCCACCGAGCTGACCGACGCGATCCGCCGGGTCAGTGTGTGAGGACCGCGGATTCCCAGCCGTGCACGCCAGACAGGAGGTCGGCGCAATGAGCTACGTCAAGGATCCTCGAGTCGATGCGTATCTGGATGCCCTGCCCGATTGGCAGAAGGCGATCCTCGGTCGGGTCCGTGACCTCGTCCACGAGGCGGACCCGGAGGTCGAGGAGACGATCAAGCGCACCGTCCAGCCCTACTTCGTGCTCCATGGGAACGTCTGTGCGTTCCTCGCCGCCAAGGACCACGTCAACGTCTTCGTCTACGACGGAGCGATCGTGCCTGATCCGGACGGCATCATCACGGCCGGCCACGACAACGAGACGGCCCGGACCGTTGGATTCGGGCGGAACGACACGATCAATGAGCGGGCGCTGCTGGCGATGTTCCGCCAGATCATCGCCAACAACCGGGCGGGCGGCTGGCGCAAGCTGAAGCGCGCCGGCTCCGGGTCGTAGCGCTCGTCGCTCAGGCCGCCCTCCGCGCACGCTCGAGGCCGTCGAGAACGACATCGAGGCCGATCGCTCTCACCGGCTGCGTCCGGGGCCTGACGACGCGGCCCTGGCCACCTCGGCCAGGGCCGCGATCAGCCCGGGATCGACGTTCAGGGATTCGATCCGGTGGAAGGCCAGGCCGTGACGCTCGGCCTGTTCCCGCGCTCCGACGTCGACGTCGTACAGGATTTCCAGGTGGTCGGCGAGGAACTGGACGGGAACGACAAGCACCGAGCGCCCGCCCGACGCGGCGATCTCCGGCATCAGGTCGGCGAAGTCCGGCTTCATCCATTCGCCCGGCTCGTGGCCCGCGCTCTGCCAGCAGAACGTCCATTGCCGATCGGTCAGGCCCGCCGTCGTCGCCACGGCATCTGCGGTGGCGCGGAGCTGCTCCAGGTAGCCCGGCTCCTGATCGGCAACCCGTCGCGGCAGGCTGTGGGCCGTCATCAGGATCCGGATCCCGTCCCGCTCCCCGACCGGCAGGCGTGCCAGCGCCTGCGTGAGGCGGTTCGCCAGCGCGTCGACGAAGGCCGTCTCCTCGTGCCACGCACCGGCGACGGTCACGGCCGGAGCCTCAGGCCCGATGGCCTCTCGCGCCTCATCGATCGCCCGGGCATAGCCGCTCATCAGCAGCGGCGAATACTGCGGCGAGAGGACGATCGCGGTGACGTTCGTGACGGCGGCTTCGGACAGTGCGGTCAGCCCGGCAACGATCGACGGCTCCGAGAATCGCATCCCGACCTCGACCGGCCACCCCAGCAGGTCGGCGAGCCCGGCGGCCTGGTTCCGCGTGATCCCGATCAGCGGGGACCCACCGATGACCGCGTACCGGCGGGTGAACTCGTCGACGAGGTCCGCGTCGGGCTCGCGGCCGCCGCGGACTCGCGCCAGGTAGGTTCGGATGTCCTCGCGCTCGAGCGATGACGGCGAGCCATAGGTCATCAGGAGGACGCCTCGGCTCGAGGGCCTCACGCCACGACCTCCACGTCGATCGACGTGCGGACCGTCTCCTCGTGCACGAGCTCGACGAGTCGGCGCAGAAGCCCCGTGTCGGTCTGGGGCAGGACGCCGTGCCCGAGGTTGAACACGTGTCCGACCCGTCCATCGGCTTCGGCGAGGACGGCCCGTGCGCCGGCCTCGGTCGGCTCCCAGCCCGCC
>DATAQF010000169.1:0-6375 GCA_036264795.1 Candidatus Limnocylindrales bacterium
CCTCGACACCCGGATGGGTCGCGGCCCAGTCGGGCATCCGGTCC
Source organism: Candidatus Limnocylindrales bacterium (assembly GCA_036264795.1). Lineage (GTDB taxonomy): Bacteria > Chloroflexota > Limnocylindria > Limnocylindrales > CSP1-4 > CF-46. The sequence goes on from DATAQF010000169.1 coordinate 45, forward strand.
TTGAGGTGCTGCTGGATCTGCTGGGCCATCTCCTGGAAGAACGTCGACGTCGTCCGGCCGCAGCCCGGGCACGCCGAGACCTGCGGCTGGAACGAGCGGAGGCCCATCGACTGGAGGACCTGCTGGGCGACCTCGACCTCCTCGGTCCGGTCGCCGCCGGGGGCCGGCGTGAGCGAAACCCGGATCGTGTCCCCGATCCCCTCGTCGAGGAGGATCGCGAGTCCCGCGGCGGAGCTGATGATCCCCTTCGAGCCCATGCCGGCCTCGGTCAGGCCAAGATGCAGTGGATAGTCGGAGCGAGCGGCGAGCAGCCGGTACACGTCGACGAGGTCGCGCACCTGCGACACCTTGGCGCTGATGATGATCCGGTCGTGCCCGAGCCCGGTCTCCTCCGCCAGCTCCGCCGAGCGCATCGCCGATTCGATCATCGCCTCGATCATCACGTCGCGCGCGTCGCGGGGCGCGGTCGAGGCCGCATTGACGTTCATCAGCTCGGTCAGGAGCTGTTGGTCGAGGGAGCCCCAGTTCACGCCGATTCGGACCGGCTTGTCGTTCGCGATCGCGACCCGGACGATCGTGGCGAAGTGCTCGTCGTGACGCTTGGCTCCGACGTTGCCCGGGTTGATCCGGTACTTCGCCAGCGCCTTCGCCATCTCCGGGTATTCGACCAGCAGCTTGTGGCCGTTGTAGTGGAAGTCGCCGATCACCGGAACGTCGACGCCGAGATTGTTCCGGAGCTTGTCCATCATCTCGGGGACGGCCGCCGCCGCCTCCTCGGTGTTGACCGTGACCCGGACGAGCTGCGACCCGGCATGGGCGAGGCGGGCGACCTGAATCGCGGTCGCGTCGGGATCAGCCGTGTCGGTGTTCGTCATCGACTGGACGACGATCGGGTGAGCGCTGCCAACGAGGACGCCGCCCACGTCCACGCTGACGGTCGACCGCCGTCGCGGCCGAAGGGCGTCGGGGCCGGTCACGCTCGCGTCACGAGCCGCCGGACAGGATCCGAACGATGTCGAACCCGGTCACCCAGATCAGGAATGCGAACAGGAACACGAAGCCGACGACATAGGTCAACCGCTCGGCACGCAGGCTGATCCGCCGTCCGAACAACGACTTCAGCACGAGCATGAGCATCCGGCCGCCATCGAGGGGCGGGAAGGGCAGGACGTTCACCAGGGCGAGGTTCGCGGACAGGATCCCCGCGACATACAGGGTCATGATCGGACCGGCCCCGAAGAAGATGTCCGCGATCTGGGTGGCGATCCCGACGGGACCGGCCACCGGCGGTGGCGCGGTTGGGTTCGAGGCGAACTGCCCGACGAGGTCGCCCAGCCCCGAGAGGATCACCCCGAACCAGCGCGTCGTCTCGCTTGCGCCGATGCCCACCGCGGTCGGCAGCGGGTGACCCGTGTTCCCGAAGAAGCGGGCCTCGAACGGCTTCGTCTCGCCGCTGATCCCGAGTGGCCCGTGGTCCTTGTCGAGCTGGTCGGGCGGGCGGAGCGCGACCGGGATCGACTCGACCCGGCCGTCCGGATGCTCGATCGTCAGCGTCACCGTCCGGCCCGCATCCTGGCGGAGCTCGGTGAGGATCTGACCTTCGCCGAAGAACTCGTATTGGTGGCCGTCGATCCCGAGGATCGCGTCGCCGGACTTCAGGCCCGCAGCGGCCGCCGGCGATCCGGGCTGGACCTCGAAGAAGCGCAACCCGACGAACGGTGTCGCGATCCAGGCGATCAGGCTGAAGATGAGGAACGACAGCAGGAGGTTCATCGCGACGCCCGCGACGAGGATGACGAGCTTCGTGGGCAGGCGCGCCCGGACGAACGAGCGCGGATCGTCGCCCTCGTCGCCGTCCTCGCCTTCGAGCTTGACGAAGCCGCCGATCGGCAGCCAGTTCAGCGTATAGAGCGTCTCGCCCGATGCCCGGAGGACCTTCGCCCGGGGCGGGAAGCCGATCCCGAACTCGAGCACGCGAACGCCGGCGAGGCGGGCGGTGATGAAGTGACCGAGCTCGTGGATCAGGACCAGGCTGCCGAGCACGACGATGAACAGGATCAGCGTGACCAGGGCATGGAGGATCTCGTTCATCGAGCGGCGGCTCCCCGGTCGTCAAGGTCGACGCCCGATGCCGGCCCGAAGGATCCGGTGGCGAATGCAGCCCGCACCTCGGCGTCCAGGGCGATCAGGGTGTCGAGATCGGGCGCCTGATCGGGGCCTCCGCCATACCGCTCGACCGCGGCCTCGAGCAGCCGGGGGATCCCGTCGAACGAGAGCGTGCCATCGAGGAACCGACCGACGGCGACCTCGTCGGCCGCGATCAGGGCGGTCGTCGCGCGCTGGCCGGTCCGGCCGGCCTCGCGGGCGATCGTCAGCGCCGGGAAGCGGGCGAGGTCCGGGGCGCGGAAGTCGAGCCGCGCGGCGCCGACCAGATCGACCGGCAGGGATGGCGACGGGCGACGATCGGGGTGGGTCAGGGCGTACTGAATGGGAGTGCGCATATCCGGTGTGCCCAGCTGGGCCTTGAGCGATCCGTCCACGAAGAGAACCGCTGAGTGGACGACGCTCTGCGGATGGACGACGACCTCGATGGCGGCGTCGTCGACATCGTACAGCCAGTGCGCCTCGATGACCTCCAGGCCCTTGTTGGCCAGCGTCGCGGAGTCGATCGTGATCTTCGCGCCCATCGACCAGGTCGGGTGGCGGAGCGCCTGCTCCCGAGTCACGGTCGAGAGGTCCGGCGGGCCGTCGAGAAACGGGCCGCCGGAGGCGGTCAGGATCAGCGCAGCGACCCGCTCCAGCGGCTCGCCGACGAGGCACTGCCAGATCGCCGAATGCTCGGAGTCGATCGGGCGCAGCCAGGCCAGCGGGCTGGCAGCCGGATCGGCGCTCCCCGATCCCGTTCGAGCGCGCTCCGCCGCGAGACCCCGCGCCAGCGGCATGACGAGATGACCGCCGGCAACCAGCGTCTCCTTGTTCGCGGTCGCCACGACCTTGCCCGTCTCGAGAGCCGCGAGGACCGGCCGAAGGCTGACGATGCCGCCGGTCGCGACGACGACGATGTCGACGTCGTCCCGCGCGGCGATCTCCGTCAACGCGTCGGGACCTGCGAGGCGAACGGTGCCGCTCGGGAGAGACAGCTGATCTCCTCCTGCGCCGAGGGCGACGACCGCGGGGTTCCAGCGGGAAGCCTGCTCGCTCAGGAGCGATGCGTTCGCACCCGCCGCAAGCGCCACGACACGGAACGCCTGCGGGTGAAGCGCGAGGACGTCGAGGGTCTGCCGACCGATCGAGCCGGTCGAGCCGAGGACGGCGACCCGCTTCGGGGCCGCCGCGTCAGCGGAACGCGGCGATGACATAGAGGGTCACGACCGGCGCCGCGAACAGGAACGAATCGACCCGGTCCAGGATCCCGCCGTGACCCGGGATCAGGCGCCCTGAATCCTTGGCGCCCGCGGCGCGCTTCAGCATGGATTCGGCCAGGTCGCCGGCCTGGGCGGCCAGCGACAGGAGCGGACCGAGGACGATCGCAGCGACCGGCTGCTGCCCGAGGCCCACGAGGACGAGGCCGACGACGACGGTCGACGTGACGATTCCGCCGATGAGGCCGGCATACGTCTTGGACGGCGAGAGATGGGTGAGGAATCGCCGCCGCCCGTATCGCTTCCCGAGAATGTAGGCGCCGGTGTCGTACGCCCACACCCCGAGGACGAGGAGGAGAATCCAGCCGCGATCGGCGCCGAGGGCGGCGAGGGGCGCGCCCGCCGGAACGGCGGGCGCCTCGTGACCGAGCCGGATGATGAATCCGAGGAAGGAGGCGTACACCGCCCCGAAGATCGTGGCGAACCAGGTCGGCAGGCCGGCCCGCGGATCCGATCGGGTGAAGGCTCCGATGGCCGCGAGGATCGAGCCGATCGCGAGCAGGAGCATCCCGCTCGGATCGATCTCGCCGCCGACCGCAGGCTCGAGCACGATCGCGACCGCGAACGCGACCCCGAGCCACGAGAGCGACGGATAGCCCGCGCCGGCCAGCAGCTGGAAGGCCTCCCACGCGGCGAGCCCCGTCGCCACCGCGATCAGGGCGGTGATCCATGGCCCGCCGAGGAGCAGAACGACGATCAGCGGCGGAACGAGGAGCGCCGCGCTCAGCGTCCGCTGGCGGAGCATCCCCTCCCCGGCCGGGCCTGTGCCGCTCAGCGCCCGAACCGCCGGGTCCGGTTGGCGAACTCGAGCAGGGCCGCGTCGAACGCATCGGCGCCGAAGTCGGGCCAGAGGACCTCGGTCGTATAGAGCTCGGCGTAGGCTGCCTGCCAGATGAGGAAGTTCGAGAGCCGCTGCTCCCCACCGGTTCGGATCACGAGGTCTGGATCGGGCAGCCCCGCGGTGTAGAGGGCTCCGGCGATCGCCGTCTCGTCGATCGATGCTGGCTCGAGTTCGCTCGCGGCGAGGCGGCGGAAGGCGTCGACGAGCTCCGTTCGGCCGGCGTAGTTGAACGCGACGTTCAGGAGAAGCCGGTCTCCGCCGGCCGTCTCGTCGAGCGCCTCGTCGATCGAGCGGCGCGTGTCGTCCGGCAGCTCGTCGAGGCGACCGAGCAGCCGGATCCGGACGCCCTGGGCCTTCAGCTCGGCGGTCTCGCTGCGGATCGCCTGCTCGAGAAGCTCGAAGAGCCCCCGGACCTCGTCGTCGGATCGGGCCCAGTTCTCGCGGCTGAAGGCGTAGACCGTCACGACCGGGACGCCCCGCTTGACCGCGTGACGGAGGAGCGTCCGGATGGCCTCGACGCCGGCCGCGTGGCCCTCGACCTCGGCGAGGCCGCGCTGGCGGGCCCAGCGGCGGTTCCCATCCATGATGATCGCGACGTGGCGAGGGAGGTCACGCTCCGGCAGGAGGCGATCCGGTTCGTCGGCCGGAAGCTCATCGGCGCTGCTGACGGGCTCGTCGGCCCGCTGCGCGGTCGGCGGCGCGTCGGTCGGACGAGCGAGCGGCGTCCCCGACACCTAGACCTCCATGACCTCCTGCTCCTTGGCCTGGCCCAGCCGGTCGACCTCCGAGATCCAGCGATCCGTCGTCTTCTGGAGCGTGTCGTGCTGGCGATGCGCCTCGTCGGTCCCGACGGTCCCGTCGCGCTCGTCCTTCTTGAGATCGTCGGCCGCATCGCGACGGAGGTTGCGGATCTCGACTCGGGCCTCTTCCATCCGCTTGTGGACGTTCCGGACGAGGTCCTTGCGCCGCTCCTCGGTCAGGGGCGGGATGTTGAGCCGGACGACCGTGCCATCGACGTTCGGGACGAGGCCGATGTCGCTCTTCTGGATCGCCTTCTCGATCGCACCGAGGACGCTCCGATCCCACGGCTGGATGACGATCTGGTGCGCCTCGGGGACGCTGATCCCGGCAAGCTGGTTGAGCGGGGTCTGCGTGCCGTAATAGTCGACCGTCAGCCGCTCGACGAGCGCCGTGGACGCTCGTCCCGTCCGGAACGCCCCGAAGTCGCGCTCCATCGCGTCGACCGCCCGGGCCATCTTCTGGTCGGCGGCCGAGATCGCCTCGCTGCTCATCGGGTTCCTCCGCGGACGTTCGGGTTGCCGGAGATCCGGGTGCCGACCGGCTCGCCTGCGGCGACCCTCGTGATGTTGTCGGGCTGGTTGAGGTCGAAGACGACGATCGGCAGGTCGTTCTCCATGCAGAGGGAGACGGCCGCCGCATCGAGGACCTTGAGCTGGTCGCGGAGCAGGTCGGCGTACTCGAGCTCGGAGTAGCGTCGAGCGTTCGGGTGCGTGACCGGGTCGGCGTCATAGACGCCGTCGACCTTCGTGGCCTTGAGCAGCACCTCCGCGCCGATCTCGACCGCCCGAAGCGCCGCGGCGGTGTCCGTCGTGAAGTACGGATTGCCGGTCCCGGCAACGAAGATCGCGACACGGCCCTTCTCGAGATGGCGGACGGCCCGCCGACGGATGTACGGCTCCGCGACCTCGTTCATCGCGATGGCGCTCATCACGCGGGTCGGAACACCGGCCCGCTCCAGGGCATCCTGCAGCGCGAGGCCGTTCATCACGGTCGCGAGCATGCCGATGTAGTCGCCGGTCGCCCGGTCCATGCCGGACGCGGCCGCCGCGAGGCCGCGGAAGATGTTGCCGCCGCCGACGACGATGCCGACCTGAACGCCGAACCGGTGGACCTCGGCGACCTGGCCCGCGATGAACGCGCAGAACGCGGGGTCGACGCCATAGGAGCGGTCGCCGAGCAGAGCTTCACCGGACAGCTTCAGGAGAATCCGCTTGTAGCGGATCGCCTCCTCCGCCGGGCGGGTGCCCGCGGCTGTGGCGCCGGTCGC
>DATAQF010000252.1:0-4529 GCA_036264795.1 Candidatus Limnocylindrales bacterium
CCGATCAGCGCGCGTCGAGCCGCTCGAGGGCGGCGGTGGCCAGCATCCCGCCGATCGCGAGCGAGCTCGTGGCTGCCGGCGACGGGGCGTTGCGAACGTGCAGGACCCGGGCGCTTCCACCGAGGACGAAGTCGTCGACGAGCGTGCCGTCGCGGTTGAGGGCCTGGGCCCGAACGCCGGACGGGCCGAACCGCAGCTGGTCGGCTCGGATCTCCGGCACGTATCGCTGGAGCTCGCGGACGAAGGCCGGCTTCCACCAGTCGCGCCACATCTCCCCGAGGCCGGTTCGGAGGTAGCGGCTCGCCAGGCGGATGAACCCGCGATCGGTCAGCGTCGAGAGCAGCTCGAGCGGGTGAAGATCGCGCCGCCGGTAGCCCTCCCGGGCGAAGGCCAGCACCGCGTTCGGGCCGGCCCAGACCTCGCCGTCGATCCGCTTCGTGAAGTGGACGCCGAGGAACGGGAACCGCGGATCCGGGACCGGGTAGATCAGGCCCCGAACGAGCGCGCGCGCGTCGTTGGTGAGCGTGTAGTAGTCGCCGCGGAACGGCACGATCCGCGGTCCCTCATCGGCTCCGGTCATCGCCGCGACGCGGTCCGCTTGCAGGCCCGCACATGCGACCACGAGGCCCGCTCGAAGCTCCCCCGCCGCGGTGGAGACGACGACCTCGGCGCCGCGCTCCTCGAGCCCCCGGACCTCGCGGCCGGTGAGGATCGTGGCCCCCGCCCCTCGCAGATCCGCGGCCATGGCGAGGGCAACCCGCCGGAAATCGATGATCCCGGTTTCGGGGCTCCACAGCCCGCGGATGCCCGCCGCGTGCGGCTCGAGCTCGCGGATCCGCTCCGGACCGACCTCCTCGAGCCCCGGGACCCCGTTCGCTTCCGCACGCTTCCGCACGGCCGCCAGCCGCTCCAGCTCGCTCTCGTCGAGCGCGACGACGAGCTTGCCGCAACGCTCGAACGGGATGTCGTGGCGCTCCGCGAACGCCTCCACGGCGGCCTTGCCCTCCCGGCACAGCCGGGCCTTCAACGAGCCCGGCTCGTAATAGAGGCCGGCGTGGAGCACGCCGCTGTTGTGCCCCGACTGATGGGTCGCGAGCTCCTGCTCCTTCTCGAGGATCGCGATGCTCAGCCCCGGGCGTGCCTCGAGGAGCCGCAGCGAGGTGGCGAGCCCGACGATCCCGCCGCCGACCACAACGACGTCGTACCGGTCGCTCATCGGCGATTCGGAGGGGACCCGGAGCCGGGCTCGAACGGGACGCCGAGCCGCTCGCCGAGCGCCGTCAGGTTCCGGGCGTGGACGGCATCGATGACGACGCCGCGCTCGTCGGCCCGACGCTCGGCCTCGGCCTCGGGCTCGCCGGCGACGAGGACGCGGCCGCTGGCGCCCGGCACGGTCGGCGCCGCGACGAGCTGGTCGAGATAGCCCTCGAGGCGCCGCTCGAAGACACCTGGGCGATCGATCGCGGCGGGATCGAGCACGATGAATGCCTGGCCGAGATTTGACGGGCCCTCGGTGCTGAAGAGCCCGAAGATGTTCGGCCCGAACGCGGCCCCGCCGAGGACTCCGGTCAGGAGGTCGACCGCAAGCCCGAGACCGTAGCCCTTGTGGCCGCCGGTCCCCTCCTCGCCGCCGAGGGGGTGAAGGGCGCCGCCGAGCGCAGCCTCGGGGGTCGTGGCCGGACGGCCCTCGGCGTCGATCGCCCAGCCGACCGGGAGCAGCTCGCCGCGCCGAGCGGCGACCTCGATCCGGCCGCGCGGGATCGTGGAGGTGGCCATGTCGAGGCAGAACGCGCCGAAGTGGCCGGCCGGCGCCGCGATCGCGATCGGGTTCGTGCCGATCATCGCGGTCCGAGCGCGGGTCGGGGCGACGAGCGGCGAGGTGTTCGACAGGGAGATCCCGATCATCCCGGCGGCCGCCGCCCGGAGCGCGTACCAGCCGGCGATCCCGTAATGGTTCGAGTTGTGGAGGACGGACGTTCCGGTGCCGAGGGCTCGCGCGGCCTCGATCGCCGCGTCGAGGGCGATCCGGCTCGCGTGATGGCCCCAGCCGTTGCGAGCATCGAACCGACGGAGGGCCGGTCTCCCGCCATCCTCGATCGGGCGGGCCGCGGGGTCCATGACCCCGGCCTCGATCAGCGCCAGGTAATTCGGCAGGCGGGCGGTGCCATGGGACGCGATCCCGCGCCGGTCGGAGGCGACGAGCACCTCGGCGACGTCCGCGGCGATATCGGACGGGGTGCCAGCGGATTCGACGAGCCTCGCCGTCCAGGCCCGGAGGAGCTCGACCGGGACGGCGAGGCCGTCGGTGGGATCTGCATAGACCGGCATGGCCGGATTGTCAGGGAGATGAGCGAACTGCGGAAGATGAACCTGCGGACGATGAGCTCGCGGAGGATGCTCTCGAGGCGGCCGCGCCGGCCGCCGCCGCGGCCGAAGCCGCCTCGGGGACGCCCTGCTCGCCGCCGATGAGCCGGCCCTCCGCGGCGAGACGTTGATAGATTGCCGCCGTCGCCGCGATCGCCTCCGCGTACGGCGTCACAGGCACGTCGCCGAGGGAGGCGATCCCCTCGTGCTGGATGTCGGACGGGAACGGCAGTGGTGCCGGCTCGATCGAGAGCAGGTCCCGTGCGCCCGGAACGACCGCGTCGATGGCCCGCACCCAGTCGTCGATCGCGACCGCGCTCCCGCCCATGTTGAAGACCCGGGCTCCGCGCGGCCCGGACGCGCGGCTCGCCATGAGGAGTGTCTTCGCGACGTCTTCGGCGTACTGGAACAGCGTCGCCCCGCCGAACGAGATCCGGAACGGCGTTCCGAGGACGGCGGCCGCGATCGCGACCGTCGGGCTGCTCGTCATCCCCTGATCTCGCCCCGCGCCGTAGACCGTCATCGGCCGGAGCCCGACGCTCGGCACGCCCGCGTCAGCCCAGTAGATCCGGGCGGTTCCCTCGTTCGCGTGCTTGTACACGCCGTAGTGGTTGCCCGGATGCGGCTCGGCGTCCTCGCGGAGCTGACCCGTGACCGGATCCACGTCGGACGCGGAGAACATCCCGATCGAGCCCGTGTAGACGACCGGCGCCATCCCCTCGCCCCGTCGTCGGACCGCTTCGAAGACGTTGACCGTCCCCACGACGTTCACGCGCGCGCCGAGCGGCGGGTCGGCCCGACAGAACGGGACCTGCAGCGCGGCGAGGTGGACGACGTTCGTGATCCCGTGATCGGCGAGGGCGCGGTCCAGCCCGTCGAGATCGGTGATGTCGCCGGACACGAAGGTCACCCCGGCGAGCTCATCGGGAGTCATGACCAGGGCGAGTCGGCGGGGATCCGTGCCGACATCGAACGCCACGACCGGCACGCCCTCGCGGACGAGCTCCCGCACCGTCCAGGCCCCAATGCACCCGAGGGCGCCGGTGACGAGGAAGCGCTCGCCCTCGGGGCGGGCGGCTCCGCTCACGCCACTGCCTCGACGCGCTCGAATCGGCAGACGTTCTCGAGTCGTCCGATCCGTTCGATCTCGACCGTCATGCGGTCGCCGTCGGCGAGGAACCGCGGCGGATCGCGGAAGACGCCGACACCACCGGGCGTTCCGGTCGCGATCACGTCGCCGGGCTCGAGGGTGAACGACCTCGAGCAGTGGCTGATGATCTCCGCGACCCCGAAGTACATCGCCGACGTTCGCGCGTCCTGGACCCGCTCATCGCCGACGGTGCAGGAGATCCGGAGATCCTGGGGGTCGCGGATTTCATCGCTCGTCACGAGGGCGGGCCCCATCGGGCAGAACGTGTCGAGGGACTTGCCGCGGACCCATTGGCCGTCGCCGAACTGGATGTCGCGAGCCGAGACGTCGTTCAGACAGGTGTATCCGAGAACGTGGTCGAGGGCGTCGTCGACGGCGACTCGACGTGCCGTCCGGCCGATGACGACGGCGAGCTCGGCTTCGTAGTCGACCTGGTCGCTGAGGCCGGGATCCCAGCAGACCTCCGCCCCCGGCCCGACGACCGAGCTGGGCCACTTCGCGAAGATCAGCGGCGCCCCCGGCGGCTCGACCCCCTCCTCCGCGGCATGCTCGCGGTAGTTCCGCCCGATCGCGACGATCTTGCCCGGGCGCGGCAGCGGGGCGAGGAGGTCGATGCCATCGAGCGGCCGCCCGCGCTCGGCGATGGACGTGGCTGCGATCCTGTCCCGTAGCGCATCGACGACCGCCGCGCCCCCGGCGATCAGCTCGGCCATCGTCGCGGGGCCGTCGGGAAGGATCTCGGTGGCGGCGAGCCAGCGGTCGCCGACCACCACCCCGAGCGTCTCACCGGCGGCGGTTCGGCACGAGATCAGACGCACGGACCCCTCTCAGTCGTTCAGTATTCTGTCCAACGGACCGAGGACTGAACGATACGATAGGGTGAGTCCCGGCGTCAACAGGCCGACCAGGGCCGCGGAGGAGGAGATTCGATGCCCTTCGACCCGACCGAACGCCAGACCCTCGCGCGATCGCGACTGAGCCTCACCCGGCTCGGCCTCGGCGGCGCGTCGATCGG
>DATAQF010000269.1:0-11972 GCA_036264795.1 Candidatus Limnocylindrales bacterium
CCGACCTCGATGTCGTCATTGCCGGCGCCGGCGGGGCGGCGCATGCGGTCGTGTTCGCCCTGGTCGCCGCCGGCGCGCGGCGGGTGACGATCGGTAGCCGGCGGCCCGAGGCTTCCTCGGGCCTGGCGGCCCGATTCGGCGATGGCCCGACTGCGGTCGTCGGCGTCGATCTCCGCTCGGCCGAGTTCCGAATGGCGGCCGCCGCCGCCGATCTCGCGGTCAATGCGACAACCGTCGGGATGATCGACGCGGGGATGACGATCCCGGTCGAGGCGCTCCGCGCCGACGCGACCGTCTTCGATCTCGTCTACGTCCCACCGGAGACACCGCTCCTCGCGGCGGCCCGGGCTCGAGGGCTGCGATCCGGGAACGGCTCGGAGATGCTCATCCGGCAGGCCGAGATCGCGTTCGAGCGGTGGACCGGCCGCGCCGGCATGTCCGAGGTGATGCGGGCCGCCGTCGGGCCGCTCCTCGCCGACCCCGCTGCGCGCGCCTGACCCGATGCGACTCGAGGTCCCGCCCCCCGGAGCGATCTACACGGTCGGCCTCAACTATCGGTCGCCGGGCGAGCGGGTCGAGCCGGGCGAGCCACTCGGCGGAAGCTGGGATCGACCCCTGATCTACGGCAAGGCAGCGAGCTCCGTCGCCCCGGACGGCGCCACGCTCGCGTGGGATCGGTCGACCACCGCGAATGTCGACGCGGAGGTGGAGCTCGGCGTCGTGATCGGCTCAATGGCGCGGAACGTCACCCCGAGCGAGGCGCTCGGTCATGTCCGGGGCTACACGATCGTGAACGACGTCTCGTCCCGCGACCCGTGGCTCGACGGCGATCAGTGGCTCCTCGGCAAGTCGATGCCCGGGTTCTGCCCCGTCGGTCCCCGACTCGTGCCCGCGGCCGAGCTCGATCCGTCGGACCTGCGGCTCGGCTGCACGATCAACGGCGAGCCGATCCAGGACGGCCGGACGGCCGACATGCGGTTCACGGTCGGCGAGATCATTGCCTATCTCAGCCGGCACGTGGCCCTGATGCCCGGCGACCTCATTGCCACCGGGACGCCCGCCCGCCTCGCGACACCCCCCGGCCCGAGCCGCCATCTCGAGCCGGGCGACATGGTGACGTGCTGGATCGAGGGCATCGGGGAGCTGACCACGCCGATCGACGGCTGAGCGCAGCCGTTCACCAGCCATCGCGAGGAGTTCATCTGATGAAGCCGCCGACCGTGTTCCTCGGGGAGATGACGAGCCCCGAGGTCGAGGCCTTCCTGGCCGACCATGACACCGTGATCGTCCCGGTCGGCTCGACCGAGCAGCACGGCCCGCATGGCCCCCTCCTCACCGACGCCATCGTGCCGACCGAGGTCGCGCGGCGCATCGCGCCGGAGGTCGGCGCCGTCGTCGCGCCGACGATCAACTATGGCCTCTCGTACCCGCATGCCGGCTTCACCGGCCTGGTGTACATCCGGATCCCGACCTTCATGGCGCTCGTCGAAGACGTCGTGGTCGGTCTCGCGGCGGCCGGCTTCCGCCGCATCGTTCTCCTGAACGGGCACTACGACAACACGTACGCCATCGCCTACGCATGCGCCAACGGGGCCGACCGACTGCCGGCCGGGACGCGCGCCTTCCCGATCAACTATTGGGACGGGATCACGCCCGAGGAGTCGGCCGAGTTCTTCGGTCCGACGAGCGGCCTCCACGCGAACAAGGGCGAGACGTCGGCCGTCATGGCCATCGCCCCCGCCCTCGTCGATCTCGAGGCGGCGAACGCCGAGATGCCGCCGTTCCCGGTGGTTGGCAACACGCCGGCCGTCCACACCGCGTTCTTCTTCTCCGCGCCCGGCTCGGTCTATCGGGCGACGACGTCCGGAACCTGGGGTGACGCTCGTGAGTCAAGCGCGGAGTTCGGCGAGCGATATCTGTCGGCGGTGAGCCGGGGCACGATCCGGGTCCTCGACGACATCGAGCGGACATTCGCCGCGATGCCGCCACGCACGTAGGCTCGCCGGGGCGGGGTCAGCCGGGCGGGCCCACCAGCCAGGCCCCGCCGCGCATGACCCGCCGAACGTGGAGCTCGGCGTCGAGCTCGACGAGGTCGGCGCGCTGGCCGGGAGCAATCCGGCCGCGATCGATCACGCGGATGAGGTCGAGTGGATTCGTGGATGCGGCGGCGACGGCGTCGGCCAGCGGGATGCCGGCCCCGACGAGGTTCCGGACGGCCGTGTCGAGCGCGATCACGGAGCCGGCGAGCGTCTCGGTTCCTGCCACGACCGCGCGACCGCCGGCGACCTCGATCGCGAGCGAGCCGATCCGGCCCCGGCGGTCGGTCGTTCCCGCGATCGCGACGCCGTCGCTGACGAGGATCAGGCGCGAGACCGGCTTCAGGCGCGTCACGAGCGGCCACAGGGCAGCGGAGACGTGGTGGCCGTCGGCGATCAGCTCGACCGCGACGGCGTCATCGAGGAGCGCGACGAGGGAGAGCCCGGGAGCACGATGGTCGAGGCCCGACATCGCGTTGAAGAGGTGCGTCGTCGAGCGCGCGCCCGATGCGTAGCCGGCCCGCGCCTGTTCGACGGTCGCGGCCGAATGGCCAAGGGCGACGACGATGCCGTCATTCGCAAGGGAATCGATCAGGTCGAGGGCTCCGGGAAGCTCCGGCGCGATCGTGATCAGCCGCAGGCCGTCCCGGAGCGGAGCCAGCTCCGAGGTGCTCATCGCCGGGATCCGGAGGGCGGATGCATCGTGTGCGCCCTTCCGACTCTCCGCCAGGAACGGGCCCTCCAGGTTGAACCCCAGCGGCTCCGCGCCGTCCGCGGGCGCCGTCGGAATCCACCCGCGCACGTCATCGGCGAACGTGCTGAGCGTGTCGAAGGGCTCGCTCACGGCCGTCGGCAGGAAGCTCGTCACACCGCGCCGGAGCAGCGACCGGGCCATCCCGTCGAGGCTGGCCGGCCCGCCCATCGCGTCATGCCCGCCCCAGCCGTGAACGTGGAGGTCGGCGAACCCCGGAGCGACGATGGGATCGTCGGCGCCCTCGCTCGGGTCCCCGGTCCCCGCCTCGAGGTCGACGGCGGCGATCCGCCCGCCCTCGATCGTCAGCCGTCCCGGGACGACGCGGTCCCCGAGCACGAGGCGGCCCTGGACGACGGTCGCGGCCGCTTCCCCACGGCTCATTCGCCGGCCGGCTCGTCGGGGCTCTCGACCTCGAACTGGACCTCGAGCGCGTAGCGATCGCCCGCGTATCGCGACTCGGTGGCCTCCAGCCGGCGCCCGTCGTCATCCGCGATCGTGCGGCGCTCGACGAGCAGCGGGTCGCCGACCCGGAGACCCAGGAGTCGCGCATCCTCGGCCGTGGCCCGGTCAGCCCCGATCGTCCCGGTACCGCGCCGGAGGACGAACCCCGCTCGCGTCAGGGTCTCGTGCAGTGATCCGCGCTCGACGTCGCCCGCGAAGATCGCCGGCGCGGTGTCGACGACGAGGATCGCCGACTCGAGGACGATCGGTTGGTCGTCCGCGAGTCGCAGTCGCCGCAGGTGGAAGACCGGCTCACGCGGCGCAAGGCCGAGGGCCTCAGCCTCGGCGACGGTCGCGGGCCGGACAACCGCGATGAGGACGCGCGAGCTCGGCTGGCGACCTGCCCGCAGCATCTCGCGGGTGAATGTCATCAGGCGATTCGTCCGGCGATGCGCTGACGGCTGGGACACGAAGCTGCCGCGTCCGGGCTCGCGCCGCAGGAGACCATCCTCGGCCAGCCGCTGCATGGCGTTCCGGGCCGTCATCCGGCTCACGCCGAACTCGGCCATCAGCTCCGCGTCCGAGGGCAGGCGCTCGCCCGCACGGAGGCCCGCGATCCGCTCTCGGAGTGCCTGCTCGATCTGGCGATACTGCGGCCGGTAGGCGAGCTGGCTCATCGGCGACGCGTCTCGATCATGCGTGTGCGACGGGTCCCGCTTCCACGGTCGAGCGGGTGGCTGCGATCTCGTCGGCCCCGTGGAGCGCCGCCCCGATGGCCCCCGCCCAGATCCCGAGCTCGGCCGGCACGATGTCGACCTGGTTGACGTCCGTCGTTCGGACCCGCCGCCGGACCTCGGCCTGGATCGGCCCGAAGAGGAGATCGCCTGCCGCCGCGACGCCGCCGCCGAGGACGACCGTGTCGGGCGAGAGGACCGCGATCATGTTGGCGATCCCGATGCCGAGATAGCGCCCGACCTCTGCGAGCCCGTGCCGGGCACGCTCGTCGCCGGCGGTCGCTGCCTGCACCGCCTCCGCCGCCGTGGCCGTGCCGCAGGCGGCAGCGATCTGGTCGGCTCGGGCGTACGCCTCGAGGCAGCCCCGATTCCCGCAGCCGCACCACGGGCCGTCGGGGTCGATGGTCTGGTGGCCGACCTCGCCGGCCGTGCCGTCGTGACCCTGGTGCAGCCGGCCGCCGACCGCGACGACACCACCGACCCCGGTTCCCAGGGTCAGCCCGACCATCGACGACGCACCACGGCCGGCGCCGAGCCGAAGCTCCGCCAGCCCGAACGCCCGCGCGTCGTTGATGAGGAATGCCGGCGCGCCCGTGGCCGCAGCCACGGGCTCCGCGACCGGGTGGCCCGCCCATGGCCCCGGCACGTTGACCAGGAACCGCGTCCGGCCGGATCGCGGGTCGTAGAGCCCGGGGACGCCGATCCCGACGCTCACGATCGGACCCGCGACGTCGCGAGCCCGGACCGCCACCTCGGCGAGCTGGGCGGTGACCAGTGCGGGCACCTCGGCGGGCGAGGCCGAGCGACGTGTGGCGACCTGGTCGCGGGCGGCGACCGACCAGGCATCGCCGCTCCGATCGAGGACGACCCACTTCAGATTCGTGCCGCCGAGATCCAGCCCGAGGTGCCGGCTCTCGCCGGGCGCGGCGGCGCTGCGGGCGCCCGTCACGTCTCGGCCGTCACCCGGTTGTATGCGGCCGCCACCAGCACGATGATCGAGCCGAACACGATCTGGCGGGTCGGCTCGGGCAAGCCGACCACCGTCAGGAGCGCGGAGAGCACGGTCAGGATCACGGCACCCACGATCGTCCCGCCGTAGCCGCCCCGACCCCCCAGGATCGACGTGCCACCGATGACCGTCGCCGCGATCGACGGCAGGACGCTGGAGTCGGCCAGGCTGACCGAGGCGGTGTTCGTGAGCCCTGCAAGGACGAGTCCCGCGACGCCCGCGAGCAGCGCCGAGATCACGTACAGGACCATCAACACCTGCCATGACCGCGCGCCCGACAGGCGCGCGGCGACCGGGTTGTCGCCGATCGCGTAGAGCAGCCGGCCGTAGCCGGTCCGTCGGAGCACGAGGAGGATCACCGCGACGATCGGGACGAAGACGATCAGGCTGTTCGGGACGATGTCGAGCTGAAGGCCGGACCCGACCGTCCGCAGCACGTCGGGGACGCCCGCGCCGGTCTGGACCGACTGGAGCTGCCAGACATTCGCCAGTCCGAGGACGACGAAGCTCATGCCCAGGGTCACGATCAGCGGGTGGACACGGAACACGCCGACCGCGATGCCGGTGATCAGGCCGGCGAGGGCGGCCGCGGCGAGGGCCACGGCGATGGCCTGAGGCACACCGCCCGGGCTATGGATCAGCGTCGCGGTCACGAACCCCACCATGGAGGCCACGGCACCGACCGACAGGTCGATCCCGCCCGTCAGCATCGTCAGGGTCTGGCACCCGGCAAGGATCGCGAGCGGCACCGCCGTTCGCAGCATCACGCCCGCCCAGGACGGCCTGACGATCCCCGGCGACGCGAGCTCCATGACGAGGACGAGCACGACGAGCAGGCCGGTCAGCGGAATGATCGGCTGGTCGCGGAAGAGGGCTCGCACGGCCGACATGCCGGAGCGCGGGATCGCACCTGCCGCGGCGCTCATCCTCGAGACCGCCGCATCGTGATCAGGCTGCCGACCATGACGACCGCGATGAGGATCGCCCCCTGGGCGACCAGGGCCAGGTTCGAATCGACGCGAAGGAATGTCAGGTCCGTCTGAATGAGCTGGAGGACGACGACGGCGACGATCGGTCCGAACACACCGCCGCGGCCGCCCGCGAGGCTGACACCGCCGAGGACGACGGCCGCGACGCTGAAGAGCGTGTACGGGCCGGGGACCGGCGAGCCGATGCCCGTCGTGGCGGTCAACGACAGCCCGGCCAATGCGGAGAAGAGGCCGGTCATGACGTAGGCGGCGAAGCGCGTCGGGCCGACCGAGACGCCGCTCCGGAACGCCGCCAGCCGGTCGCTGCCGATCGAGTAGATCGACAGCCCGAGCCGCGACCGGCTCAGCGGGATCCACACGACGAACACGACCACGAGCGCGACAACGGCCGCTTTCGGGATCCATTCGTTCGCAAGGGGACCGACGACGAGGCTCTTCAGCCAGCTCGCCGCCCCGCCTCCCGGCGCGGATCGGACGAGCAGCGCGGAGCCGGCCCACACGAATGACATCGCGAGCGTGACGACGATGTCGGGCACGCGGGTGATGACGACGACGGCGCCGTTCACGGCACCGAGGGCGATTCCGAGGAGCAGGACGCCGAGGACCACGGCGACCCCGACCTCCTCGCTCTGCTTCGCCATCAGGGACGCGGAGACGACGCTCGTCAGGGCCATCATCGACCCGATCGACAGGTCGATCCCGCCGCTGATCACGACGATCGCCTGGGCGACCGCCGCCAGGAGCAGCGGCTGGACGGACGTCGCGAGACCCTGCAGGGTGATCGGGCCGTAGCGGGGCTGGAGGGCCTTCGTGAACAGCAGCAGGCCGACGAGGACGGCGATGAGCCCGATCGACCAGGCGTTCCGTCGGGTGAACGCAACGAGCGTGTCGAGCGGTCGCGCCTGCGCGGCGCCGAGCGGGGGCGCGGCCGCGCTCATTCGGGTTCGTCCGGAGGGTTCGAGATCGACGCCGCGGCGGCCGGTCGCTCCGGCGGCGCGGGGTCGGGCGACTCGATCGCCTCGACCGGCGTGCCATCCGCCTGCGCGACGATCTCGGCGACGGCGACCTCCGGCAGCTCCGAATCGGAGCGGAGGTTGTACGCCGCACGGAGCAGAGCCGGCTCGTCGGCTTCGGCCCGTGACAGCTCCCGGACGACCTTGCCGCCGAAGATGACGATCGCCCGGTCGCAGACCAGCTGGACCTCCTTGAGCTCGGATGTGTACAGCAGGATCGCGGCGCCGGCCGCCGCGAGATCGCGAAGGAGCGCGTAGATCTGACGCTTCGTCCCGATGTCGATCCCGCGCGTCGGGTCGAAGCAGATCATCGTCCGGACGCCGCCGGCAACCCATCGGGCGATCGTGACCTTCTGCTGGTTCCCGCCGGACAGCCGCCGGACCTCGCCCTTCGCGCGAGTGTCGATCTGGAGGGTCTGGATCGCGCCGTCGACGATGCGCCGCTCTTCGCCGAGATTGATCGGTCCCCAGCGGCGCAGCCGGGCAACGAGCGGCAGGGCGATGTTCTCGCGAACCGATCGTTGCATGAGGAGGGCCTCGGCCCGATCGGCCGCGACGTACACGACCCCCGCCCGGATGGCGTCGGCCGGATGGCGGAAGGCAACCGGCGAGCCATCGACGGTCACAGACCCTCCCGTCGGCCGGCTCATGCCGGCGAGGATGTCGAAGAGCTCGTCCTGGCCCTGGCCCTCCAGCGCGACGACGCCGAGAACCTCGCCCGGGCGAAGGTCGAACGAGACGTCGTCGAGCTTCGCTCCGGACCCAAGGCTGCGGGCGCTGAGGCGCGGGACGACATCCGCCGTCGTCACGTGCGTCGATGCCTGCTCCACCGCGTCGGGGATGTCCTCGGCGATCTGCCCGAGCATCAGCTCGACGATCCGGTTCTCGGATCCCGGCGTGACGTCGACGACCCCCACGGTGGCGCCCTCTCGGAGCACGGTCGCGCGATCGCACACGGCACCGATCTCGATCATCCGGTGCGAGATGAACACGACGCATCGCTCGCCGCCGCGCTGGCGGCCGATGACCTCGAGCACGCGCTCCGTCAGATTCGCCGGCAGCGCAGCCGTCATCTCGTCGAGCATCAGCACGTCGGGCTCGATCGCGAGAGCGCGGGCAAGGTCGACGACGCGCAGGGTCGCGAGCGGCAGCCGCCGGGCGAGCGCGGACAGGTCGAGGTCGGCGACGCCGAGCTGATCGAGCCAGTTGCGGAACGGTTCGATCGGGGTGGCGGTCAGCCGCAGATTCGATCGGATGTCCAGGTCCGGGATCAAGGCCGGCTCCTGGTAGACCGAGACGATGCCGCCCCGGCGGGCGGCGGCGGGCGAGCTCGCGACCAGCGGCCGGCCGTGCACGGTGATCGTTCCGGCATCCGGTCGCACCGCGCCGGTGAGAATCTTCACGAGAGTGCTCTTGCCCGCGCCATTCGCGCCCATGAGCGCGTGGACCTCGCCCGGCCGTACGGCAAGGGACGCCGAGCGCAGGGCAACGACGGCTCCGTACGTCTTCGCGACGCCGGTTGCCTCGAGCAGAAGGTCGGTTGCGGCGACGGTCATCGAGCCCCTGAACGTGTGTGTGGGGGTCCGCCGCGGAGCGGGCGGACCCCCACAGAGCTACGGGCGCGGGCCTACGCGCCCTTGCAGGACGAGGGGACCGTCTTCGGATCGTAGGTCGTCCAGCCGTCGATCGACAGGCTGAGCGGCCACAGGGGATCCATGCCCGGAACCGACTGCCAGGCCTTCAGCTTCGCCTGGCCGTCGGGCGTGAGGTTGTCGACGAGGACCGGATCCAGCAGCACGGTGTTCGCCTGCGGGGCGCCGGAAGACGTCTGAACGGTGTCGCCGTTCAGCAGCTTGAGGGCGAGCGTGATCCCGGCGCCGCCGACGGCGGCGGTGTTGGTCACGGCCGCGCCCTTGAGGTCCGGGAACCCGGTCGGGTCGAGGAGCTGCGTGACGAAGCCGCCGACGTCAGCGTCGGCGATCGGCACGAACTTCTTGTTCCCGGCCTTGATGGCATCAACGATCTGCTTGCCCATGCCGGACGCCCAGATGCCGTTGATCTTGTCGTACTGACCGCTCGAGATGAACTCCTGGGCGAGCTGAGTGGCCTTGGCCGGATCCCAGCCCGTGAAGACGCCGTCGCTGTTCGGGACCACCTTGATGTTCGGGAAGTCCTTCAGCGCGTTCTTGAACCCGATGTCGCGATCCGAGTCCGCCGGATGGCCCGCGAGGCCGCGGGTATACCAGACGGTGCCGGTGCCATTGAGCTGCTGGAACAGCCAACGTGCACCGATCTCGGCGTACTTCACCTGGTTGTTGTAGAGGTTGTACGTGTCCGGATCGGTGACGAACGCGTCGACCGAGACGGTCTTGATCCCGGCAGCCTTGGCTTCCTGGAGCGCCGGATTCAGGGCGGCGGGGTCATTCGGGTTGAACACGATCGCGTCCACGCCGGCCGCGACCAGGTCGCGAATGTCGGCCGCCTGACCGGCGGCGTCGGTGTTCCGATGCTTCACCACGAGCTCGGACACCTGGCCGGACGCCTTTGCCTGGGCCTTGGCCGTGCAGACCTGCTCCTCTCGGAAGCCGTTGCCGACGCCGCCGCCGTTCGAGTATCCGATCTTGTACATCTTCGCGGCGGCCGACGGCCCCGTGCTGCCGCCGCTGCTCGCCGCCGTCGTTGGCGCAGTGCTCGCGCCGGCGGTGCTCGGTGCCACGGTCGGCGTCGTGCCACCGCCCGTGCAAGCGGATGCCACGAGCATGACCGCGGCCATGCCGGCGAACAGCCGTCCGATCCTGGTTCGTTGCTTCATGCGTTCTCCTCCTCGTTCTGACGACACCACGTGTCGTTCCGACGACGTGATCCGGGGCTCCGAAGACCCGTGCCTCGGTGCCCGGGGCGGTGCCAATCCATCGATCAGGTCAATCCACCTCCTGGGGGCGTCCTCGCCGTCAGCGCTGGCCGACGACGCGCGAGATCCGCCGCGCATGCTCACGGTAGGCGCTGTCGAAGAGATCGCGAGAGCGTTCGGCGCCTACGACCGACGCTCGGGTGAGGACGGGGGGCATCGTTCCGCGGGCCACCAGCAGCTCGGCCGTTCGGACCTTGATCGAGTTGACGACGGCGACGGCCGCGATAGTCGACCCCGGTCCGACCGGCGTGTCAAGCCCCTTGATGAGGCAAAGGGCGTCCGCCTCGGGCGTGCAGAGGTCGATCACGAGATCGGCCTCATCGAGGAGACGCGAGCCGACGGCGGGATCGACCGGCGCCGAGAGGGATTCCCGAACGGCTGTGACGGCGATCACCCGGAGGCCGCGAGCGCGCGCACCACGCGCGATCTCGACGGGGACGGCGGTCGTCCCGCCGGCCGAGAAGACCATCATCACGTCGTGCGGCCCGAACGTGAAGTTCGAGAGGATGACCTCGGCGAGGCCCGGCGTCCGCTCGATGTACATCGCCTGCCGCTGACCGTTCGCGCCGACGATCTGGGTGTGGAACGTCATCGACAGCTCGACGATCGGGTGGAAGCCGGGATACGAGCCGTACCGCGGAAACATCTCCTCGACGGGGATGCGCGAGTGACCCGTCCCGAAGAGATGGACCAGGCCGTCGGCGCCGATCGCCTCGGCACACCACTGGCTGGCCTGTTCGATGGCGTCCGCTTGCGTCGACCCGAGCTCATCGAGGAGGGCAGACGCGGCCGCGAGCCACGACAGCGCCGGAGGCGTGCTGACGGGGGCCATGGTTCAGTAGCCCTCGTTGCCCGCGGCGGCCGCGTCAGCGCGAGAACCGACCGCCGCGCCGACCCGCCCGCCGGCCGTTCGATCCCGGAAGTCATCGATGATCGTCTTCGTGGCCGTGGCGCCGACGCGGGTGACGCCCAGGTTCATGACGTCGATGAGGGCGTCGAGCGTTCGAACGCCGCCCGCGGCCTTGACCTGGATGTTCGGCGAGACCGACCGGCGCATGAGGGCGAGATCCTCGTGGGTCGCGCCCGTCGCCGCGAAGCCGGTCGACGTCTTGACGAACTCCGCCCCGGCGGCTTCCGTCAGCCGGCAGGCGCGGACGATCTCGTCGTCGGTCAGGTAGTGGTTCTCGAAGATCACCTTGATGATCGCGCCGCCCGCGTGCCCGGCCTCGACGACGGCCGCGACGTCCCGCCGGACGTCCTCATCGCGCCCGGACTTCAGGGCGCCGATGTCGATGACCATATCGAGCTCGACCGCGCCGTCCTCGAGGGCTCGCCGCGCCTCGAAGACCTTCGTCGCCGTCGTCGAGGATCCGTGCGGGAAGCCGATGACGGTCCCAACCTTCACGTCGGTCCCGTCGAGGATCGCCTTCGCCCGTGCGACGTCGACGGGCCGGACGCACACCGACGCGACGTCGTACTCCGCCGCGAGGCGGCAGCCGGCCTCGACGAATGCATCGTCAAGCTCCGGCCGGAGGAGCGAGTGGTCGATCGTCTTCGCGATCTGCCGCTCGGTCAGGTTCTCGACGGTGAAGGGCATGTCGCTCACTTGATGTACGGCCGGAGGACGTCACGGGCCAGGAGGAAGCCGCGCTTCACGAGCTCCTCTTCGCCCTCGAAGGAGCGGTCTTCGTGCTCGATCGAGATCGTCCCGTCGAACCCGACGGCGTACAGCGCCGCGATGAACCGATCCCAGCGGATCTCGCCGAGGCCGGGCAGCCGCGGGACCTGCCACCCGACACCGGCCGACATGACACCGTGCTCGAACAGCCCGTCGCGATCGATCTCCATGTCCTTCGCGTGGACGTGGCGGATCCGCGGCCCGAACTCGCGGACGACCCGCTCGTTGTCGATCATCTGCCAGTAGAGGTGCGACGGGTCGAGGTTCAGCCCGAAGTTCTCCGCGTCGACGATCTCGAAGAGGCGCCGCCAGATCGCCGGCGAGTAGGCAAGGTTCTTGCCGCCCGGCCACTCGTCCGCGGAGAAGATCATCGGGCAGTTCTCGATGACGATCGTGACGCCGTGCTG
>DATAQF010000282.1:0-5445 GCA_036264795.1 Candidatus Limnocylindrales bacterium
GTCCTCGCAGGCACATGTGCAGGCCGTGGAAGCGTGGCGCCGGCTGTTGGCGCATCAGAGAGCGGGACATCGGGCGCGGATTGGCCCGAAGGCGGAGGGCCAAAGAGCGGTGCCTTGGGTGCCTCGTAGTCGTACCCGCACGAGATGCAGGAGCGGAAGGCACCTACCCGCCTCGCTCCGCAGCGAGGGCAGGATTCGCCGCCGGGCGCTCGAGCCTCATCTCCAGAGTCCGGGATTCGGTCGTCGCGCGGCGTCGTCATGGTCTCCCAGCATAGGGTCCCGCGTGCGCGAGGAGGATCAGGAGGGCTACGGCGAACGAGACCGTAGGCGGCATCTCATCGCGGACCGCTGAGGCGCCGCGCCACGGCTCAGGCCAGGCTGCCGCCGGGTGCCGTGTCGTGGACCGTGACATGCCCGAGCCCGCGCTTCGCAAGCTCGCTCCGTAGCTCGTCCGGCGTGCCGGCAAGGGCTGGGAAAGTCCCGTAGTGCATCGGGGCGACCGCCTCGACGCCGAGCAGCTCGACCGCCTGCGCCGCCGCGATCGGATCCATCGTGAAGTGGCCGCCGATCGGCAGAAACGCGAGCGATGGCCGGTGGCGCTCGGCGATCAATCGCATGTCACCGAAGACGTCCGTGTCGCCGGCAAAGTAGAAGCGGAACCCGTCCTCGAGCTCGACCACGAAGCCGACGGGCTCGCCGAGGTAGATCGGCGATTCGGCGCCTCCGTACACGTCGCCGGACGAATGATCCGCGCGGACCATCGTGATCTTGAGCCCGGCTGCCTCGACCGTGCCGCCCTTGTTCATGCCGATCACGCTGTCCTTGTGGGCGAAGTTGCGGCCCAGCCAGAGGCTCATCTCGTGGATGCACGGCCACGCAGGACGCGTCCGGCTCCCGATCATCAGGGCATCGCCGAAATGATCGGCATGACCGTGGGTGACGAGCAACACGTCGCATCGATCGACCTCGGTGGCGGGCCGCGGGCTCAGCGGATTCCCGAACCACGGATCGAACAGGATGGTCTTGCCACCCGGCGTCGTCGCCTCCCAGCAGGCATGTCCATACCACGTGAACGTGCCCGTTGTGTTCAGTCCCATGAGCCGTCGCACCTCCGAGCGTGACAGTACAACCGAACGCGAGGATCGCCCCGCGACGGACGTCATCGGGACCTCGGCTACACTCGAACGGTGCCTGCTGAACGGATCGCCGAGAACCTCGCGTTCATCAACTGGACGGTCCTGACCGGACTCGCGTTCGGCTCATTCGCAGCGGTGGTCCTGGCGAGGTTGCGGACCGAGGCCACTCGCGGGTTCCTCGCGTTCACCGCCGCGTGCGCGGTCGGGCTGGGCGTCCTCGCCTGGCTGTCCGATCAAGCGCTCCCTCTGGCCCGCTCCGACTCCCTCGTCCGGTCCGATCCGGCCTTCGACATGCCGCGCCGGATCTTCCTCGCCGCCTTCTGCCTGCTTGCCGCGGCGTACGTCGTGGCGCTGGCCCGCCGGCGGCGAGCGCCGGTTCTCGCGGTGGCCGGTCTCGGCGCGGCGGCGGCGACCCTCGTCTGTGGCGCGATGGCGTGGGCCGGTGGCTCGCTGTTCGCGATCCCGCTGCTCCTCCAGCTGGCCGTGCTCGCGATCGCCACCGGCGGCGTCTTTGCGGCGATGATCCTCGGCCACTGGTATCTGGTCACCCCGAAGCTCCCCGAGGCGCCGCTGATCCTCATCTCGCAGAGCCTCCTCGTCGTCGTCGGCCTCCAGGTCGTCCTGTTCGCGGTCTGGGTCTCGACCGGCGCCGGGCCAGGCGGAGGCGGACCGTTCGCCGTGCTCGTCGGGCCGTGGGCGTTGTTCGTCTGGCTTCGCCTGATCGTCGGCTTGCTGTTCCCGCTCGTCGTGTCGTGGGCCGCGGTCCAGACGGCGCGGAGTCGCTCCATGGAGTCGGCGACCGGCCTCCTGTACATCAACGTCGGCACGATCGCCGCCGGGACGATCCTCGCCGCCGGCCTCTATTTCGGCGCCGGGCTGCTGGTTTGAGCAACAGAACGAGGTACCGATGAAGGGCGATCGATCCTGGCTTCCCGGGGCGACGGAGCTCGACTGGATCGAGAGTCTCGCCGAACCTCTGTCGGCCGCCCTCCAGGCGATCGAGACGGCCGCGGCGCCGGACAGGATCCCGATCGTCGACCGCGATAGCGGCCGCGCCCTTGCCGCGCTCGCGGCCGGCCGGCGGCGGATCATCGAGGTCGGCACGGCGTATGGCTACTCCACGCTGTGGCTGGCAATGGGCCAGCCGGCCGACGGGACGATTGTGACGATCGATCCCGATCGCGCTCGGACCGACCAGGCTCGCGGCTGGTGGCGTCAGGCCGGGATCGCGGACGAGCGGATCCGGGTCGTGAACGCAAAGGCCCTCGAGGCCTTCGCGAAGCGGGAGCCGGCCCTCGACGGCCCGTTCGATCTCGCCTTCATCGACGCCCTCAAGCCCGAGTACGAGGCCTATCTCGAGGCGCTCCTGCCGCGCCTCGCGCCCGGCGCGCTGGTCGTCGCCGACAACGTCCTGTGGAGTGGCCGGGTCGCGGATCCCGCGGTCAACGACGAGAGCACGGCGGCACTCCGGGCCTTCGATGCGGCGATCCTCTCGGACGCACGCTTCTCGGCGACGATCCTCCCGGTCGGGGACGGGCTGCTGATCGCCGGCTACCGCGGCTGACCGGACGTGCGGGTTCGAGTCCGACTCTTCGCGCTCCAGCGCGAGCTCGCGGGAACACGGGAAATCAGCGTCGACATCCCGGACGGAGCGCCGATCGAGGCGGCGTGGGCGGCGATCGTCGAGTGGCACCCGGCTCTCGGTCCCGGCCGCCCGTCGGTGCGGTTCGCTCGAAACGGCGAGTACGCCGACCCCACCACGGTCCTGGCCGACGGCGACGAGGTCGCGTTCATCCCGCCGGTGAGTGGCGGAGCCGGAGGCCGCGCCGCGGGCCGCAACGCGCGCGGCGCCCCGCGCGGCCCACACGACGACGCTCGAAGGATCCTCGAGCTGCGCGAAGCGCCGTTCGGTGCCTCGATCCTCGGGGAGCTCGCCGATCGATTGGCGACCGACGAGGATGGCGCGGTCGTGGGGTTCCTCGGTCGGACGCGCCGCTCCCCGGGGACGCCGGCCCCGGGCCAGGAGGCGGAGGCCGCCCGGCACAGCGGTCGCGCGGTCGACTCGCTCTCGTACGAGGCCCACGACACGATGGCCCTCCGCGTCCTGGAATCGATCGCGGGTGAGATCGCGACCCGCTTCGGCGTGGTACGCGTCGCGATCGTCCATCGAACGGGCGATGTGCCACTCGGCGACGTGAGCATTGCCGTCGTGGCCGTGGCGCCGCACCGCGACACGGCCTTCCAGGCGGCCCGCTACGGGATCGACGAGACGAAGGCGCGGGCTCCGATCTGGAAGGCCGAGCAGTTCGCCGACGGCCACGTCTGGATCGGACAGCCGGCCCGCTCCGGAACCGACGAGGCAGCATCATCGGACGAGGAGCGAGCGTGAAGGTCTATCTCAGCGTCGACATGGAAGGGATCGCCGGGATCAGCCATCCGAACCCGACCGAACGCCGCGATTCCGGCTACGCGACCGCGGTCGAGCTCATGACGGCCGAGGCCAACGCCGCGATCGCCGGCTGCCGCGCGGCCGGCGCGACCGAGATCCTCGTCAACGACAGCCACGGCGGCATGTACAACCTCGATCCACGGTCGCTCGATCCGAGTGCTCGCCTGCTGCAGGGACAGAAGGCGTGGTCGATGGTGGCTGGCGCCGGGCCGGATGCCGGCTTCGATGTCGCGCTATTCGTCGGCTATCACGCTCGAGCCGGCCATCCGACCGGCACGATCGCTCACACGTTCTCGGGCCGACCGACCGAGACCCGTCTCAACGGCCGGCTTGTCGGCGAGACCGGGCTGAATGCCAGCGTGCTCGGGCAGTGGGGAATCCCCGTCGGCCTCGTCGCCGGCGACGATGCGCTCGCGGCCGAGGTCGCGGACTGGTTGCCGTGGGCGGAGCGGGTGATCGTGAAGATCGGGGCTGGGAGCAATGCCGCAGCCTCCGTGCACCCCGCGTCGGCTCGCGAGCTGGTTCAGGCGGCCGCCGAGCGCGCCGTGCGACGGGCTTCGGCCGGCGAGCTCAGCCCACTCATCGTCGACCGACCGACGATGATCGAGGTCGACTACACGAAGGCGGTCCAGGCCGACTTCGCGGCAATCACGCCCGACGCGGAGCGGATCGGAGATCGCGGCGTCCGTCACCGCGGAGAGGACCCGGTCGGCGCCTATCGAGGCTTCCTCGCCGGCCTCCGGCTGGCCGGCATCGTCGACTGAACGCCGAACCCGACCGCAACAGGGCGGGAATCCCGCGGACGCCACGCAGGCGAGGCAGTGGCGCGCCCCCGCACCCGCGATCCCGGAATGGCCTCGCTCCGCGCCACGGGCTGGCGCCATACTGCGCGCGATGGCCGGGGATCTAGGACCGCTCGATCGCCTTCTCGAGGTTGCCGAAACGCTCGCCGGCGCGTACGCCGCCCGGGCGCGGACCTCGACGACGGTCGGTCGCGAGCGGGCGCTCCTCCGGATGTTCGGCGTCTCGGGGCTCGATTCGGCCGGACGGCCGCTCGCGTGGGCGGTCGTCGATCGGTATCTCGCCGAAGGGCGAGGCCGGCTCGGTGGCGGAATCGTCCTCCCGTTTGCGATGGCGCTCGCGGAATACGACCTCGACCCGCAGCGATTGGCGCTCGACGTCGCGTCGGGCGCAGTCGACCTGGCGCTCGAGGCCGCGCTTCTCCGGGAGCCGGACCGCCGCGCGATCGCCGAGGCGGAGGCCAATCGCCTCATCGGCGCGGCGGTCGAGCGGATCGACGCGAATCGCACGGCCCGTTCGGAGCTGATCGATGTCCTGGGCGAGCCGCCCCGGCCGTGGGCGGGTGCGTCGATCGGCGAGCCGGACCTCGCGGGCGCCCTGGACGAGGCTCGCCTCGCGGTCGACGCCGGTGCGGATTTCCTCCAGGTCGAGGTGCCGATCGGTCGCGAGCTGAGCGAGCGCCTCCGACGCGCCGGGCTCGATGCCCCCGTCTGGCAGCCCCGCGCCGGCCGCCCGTCAGATCCGATCGACCTCCTCGAGCAGGCTCCCAGCGGCAGTCAGCGGGCCCTCGGCGGTCTGCGCCGCGCCCTCGACGAAGCTGCGGCCCAGCGACGCGCCTACGTCCGGCTCGGGATCGTCCCGCCGCCGCTCGGCACGCCGGAGAGCGCCGTCGTCGCTGCATTCGAGCGCATCGACCTCGCCGTGTCGGACCCGCTCGCCGAAATCGTCGCCGGCCACGTCGCACCGGACCGGGCCCTCGCCGACCACGCCTTCGGCCAAGGGATCCTTGCTCGATCGGGCGTCATCGTGGCCGTCGGCTCCGGGCCGCTCGTCGTCGCC
>DATAQF010000293.1:0-4047 GCA_036264795.1 Candidatus Limnocylindrales bacterium
TCCGGACCACGTCGGCGGCGGTCAACGGCGAGCCGTCGCTGAACGCGAGCCCGGAACGGATGTGGAAGACGACCGTCGCGCCGCCGTCGCGGAACTCCCAGGACGACGCGAGCGCCGGGCGCGTCTCCAGACCGGCGTCGATCCCCGTGAGACTCTCGAACAGCTGGGCGGAGATCGCCGCGCTCCCGATGTCACCCTGTGCCGCCGGGTCCAGGTTGTCCGCGGGCCCCATCAGGATGCGGACGATGTCCGCCGCGGCCGAAACGCTCGGCGGATGTGGTCCTGCGAGCCGGGCCGGACCGATCGACAGCGCGACGACCGCGGCCGCCAGAACGGCGAGGAAGATGCGGCTTCGGCGGCTTCGACGTCGATCGTGGCGCCGATCGCCGACGAGCTCCGGCGTGATCAGGTCGGACGCGTCCACCAGGCCCCCGTGGGATCGAGGCCGCGGGTCCGACGGGGGCGGCGATCGTCGATCAGGCGCTCGATCGCGACGGGCTGGCGAAGGCGGGCCCCACGCACATCGTCGGCGGCGGCGAACCCGGCCAGGAGCGCGACGATGCAGACCCAGCGGCGCATCCGCGGAGTATAGGGGCGCTGCTCGGAGGGCAGAAAAATGAGGCCTCGCAAGTCACACCGCCGGGGGAACGATGCATGGTGCGAGGCCTCTATGCCGATAACGAGCCGTCCCGGCAATCGTTAGGGTGACACCCCAGAATCGTCGCCGCCTCCGGTCGGGGCTACGATTCCATGATGGTCCTCCGGCTGCGCAACACGCTGACGCGCGCCGTCGAGGCGATCGAGCCGGCGGACGGCGAGCGGCTCCGGATGTATTCCTGCGGCCCGACGGTCTATCGCTACGCCCACGTCGGAAATCTGCGGACGTTCCTCCTCGCCGACCTGGTCCGGCGCGTCGTCCTCGATCACGGGACGCCGGTCCTCCACGTCCAGAACATCACCGACGTCGGGCACCTCCGCGACGAGCGGTTCGATCGCGGCGAGGACCGGATGCTCGTCGCGGCAGGACTCGAGCACAAGACGCCCGCGGAGATCGCCGACGCGTACGAAGCGGCCTTCCACGCCGATGCCGCCCTACTCAACCTCCTGCCGGCTCACGTGTTCCCGCGGGCCACGGAGCACGTCCCGGAGATGATCGAGCTCGCGGAGCGGCTGGTGGACGCCGGCCACGCCTACGTCAGCGACGAGAGCAACGTCTACTACTCGGTCGCGTCGTTCCCGGGTTACGGCGCACTGTCCGGCAACAGCGTCGACGCGCTGCGCGCCGGTCACCGCGGAGCCGTCGAAACGGACAAGCGCGACCCGGTCGACTTCGCGCTGTGGAAGTCCGCAGGCGAGGGCCGGATCCTGAAGTGGCCGACGCCGCGCTGGGGTGAGGGGTCTCCCGGGTGGCATCTCGAATGCTCCTCGATGGCGCTCCGCCACCTCGGACCGCAATTCGACCTTCACAGCGGCGGCATCGACAACGTGTTTCCCCACCACGAGGACGAGATCGCGCAGTCGGAGCCGGTCGTCGGTGGGCCGCCGGCCCGGGTCTGGGTGCACGGCGAGCTCCTCCGGGTCGGCGGCCGGAAGATGGCGAAGTCCGCCGGCAACATCGAACGGATCGCGGACGTCGCCGCGCGCGGCATCGACCCGCTCGCGTTCCGCTACCTGTGCCTGACCTCCCGCTACCGGCACAAGCTCGAGTACACAGATGCGTCGCTCGGCGCCGCCGCAGCGGGTCTCACGTCCCTCCGGGCCGGGCTGGCGGCCCTCGGCCCCGCGCCACCCGACGGACCGTGGGCCGCGCCGCCTCCGTTGCGCGCTGGAGCAGCCGCCGGGCGTCCGCTCGGCACGGCCGAAGGCGTCGCCGGCAACGGCGACGGCGCCGCGGGCGAGCTGACCGACCGGGCGCATCGGCCGAACGCTCCCCTCTCCCCGATCGGGCGCAGCCTCCACGAACGATTCGTCGCCGCCATCGACGACGACCTCGATCTTCCGACGGGCCTCGCCGTCGTCCGCGAGACCTTCCGAGCCGAGCTCTCGGCCGACGAACGCCGGTGGCTCGTCCTCGATGCCGACTTCGTCCTCGGTCTCGACCTCGATCGCGACCCGGCCTCGCCGGGCGGGCCATCCCGCGAGGCCATTCCCGACGATGTCGAGGCTCTCCTCGAGCAGCGCGCCCGGGCCCGAGCCAGCCGCAACTTTGTCGAGTCGGACGATCTTCGCGACCGCCTGGCCGATCTCGGGTATTCGGTCGCCGACGGCGCCGACGGTCAGCGGGTCAGCCGGTCGCCAGATCCCGACGGTGACCGAAGCGGTCGATGATCCGGTAGAAGTTCCGCTTGCTGAGGCGATCGCGCTCCGCATCCGGGACCGACGTCCAGCCGCGATGCTCGTGCCGAGTTGCCGGAATGTCGATCGCGACCGCGCGACGCGGTGCAGCCTCCTCGCCTTCGTCGCGCATGACGAGGCTCCACCAGATGTCGAGGTTGCGGTAGAAGCGGAAGCGCTCATCGACGGGTCCCCGCTCGGCCGCGTCCGCGCGCCGGAAGGCGATCGCGTACCCCTCGACCGCGGTCACGTCGCCCGCAGGAGCGTCCGCGAACGTCCGCAGGTCGCCGCTCGCGATTCCGAACCCCCCGGCGACTCCGACCGTCGGGTCGTCGAGGGCGTGCACGAGCGGAGTCACGATGTCGCCCGTCGGCTCGATGCTCGTGTCGAGGACGATCACGACCGGGCCGGCTGCCCGTCGGATGCCCAGGTTCCACGCCGCCCCGGTGCCGAG
Organism: Candidatus Limnocylindrales bacterium; assembly: GCA_036264795.1. Lineage (GTDB taxonomy): Bacteria > Chloroflexota > Limnocylindria > Limnocylindrales > CSP1-4 > CF-46. The sequence goes on from DATAQF010000293.1 coordinate 2,789, forward strand.
CCGCTCACTCGATCGGACGATCTCGACCTGCTCGTCGGCGGTCGGCAGGGCGGCCTCCTGCTCCGCTGAGGGGCCATCGGCGAGGACGACGACCGAGGTCCCGTGGGGCGCATGGGCGGTCAGCGCCGCGAGCGCCCGCTCGAGGTCGGCCGGCCAGTCGGTGGCGACCAGGACGACGGTGGCGACGCCGACCGGCGCCTCGTCGAATCGGGCCGGGACATCGGCGCTGGCGCCGTAGCGTACGACGTCACCCTCGTCGACGGTCGCAGGCCGAGCCGGCTCGAGCGCGAAGTCGGTTCCGCGATCGACGATCTTCCAGCCGGCCGTCTCGATCTCGGCGCGGATTCGGTCCGCTTCGGCCCAGTCGCGTGCCACCCGAGCGGCTGATCGATCGTGAGCGAGCGAGAGCACGGCGTCGGGGATGCGGGTCCGGGTCACCCCTGAAGGATATCGGGCCATCCCAGAGAGCCCGATGCCGGTCCGTCATCGTGGCGGCGCAGGGACGAATGTCGGGCGTTAGCATTCGGGACCGACTCGCGACCCAGCGAACCCTGCGGAGGTGTCATTCGGTGCCCGACGACGTCAACGCCCTCGCCCAGGAGTATTTCGACTATCTCCTCACGGCGTGGCCGACGTGGGGACACATCATGGGCAACTACCAGCACGCCGACCTCTTCGACGACGCCAGTCGGGCGGGCGAGGACGAGGAGATCCGTCGCCGTCGTGAGTTCGCGGCGCGAGCCGAGGCGATCCCGACGACGAACCTGTCCGCCCAGGACGCGATCACCCGCGAGATGCTCGTCTTCGACGGGCGGCGCAACGCCGACATCCTCGAGGCGCGATTCGCCGAGTTCGGGGTCGACCCGATCTTCGGGCTCGTGGCCAGCCTCCCGGTCTACATGCCGAAGCTGCCGATCCCCAACGCCGACGTCGCCGAGGCGATGATCGCGAAGGTCCACGGGATGGCGGCGAACTTCCGGGACATGGCAGACCGCTCCCTGGAAGGGGTCGCCCGAAACCGCACGCCCGCCACGTTCGCCGTCGACGACACCGTCGCCCAGATCGACGCGTGGCTCGCGAAGCCGATTGACCAGGACCCTCTCCTCCGGACGGCCGAGCCGACCGGAGTCGCCGATCCGGATGCGTGGCGCCGACGCCTTCGGGACGCGATCGAGACCGACGTCCGCCCGGCGATGGCCCGCTATCGCGACGTCATCCGGGACGAGGTCCGGCCCGTCTCGCGACCCGACGACCGCGTG
>DATAQF010000049.1:0-1598 GCA_036264795.1 Candidatus Limnocylindrales bacterium
ACCTTGTCGAACGCCTCTCCGGCCGCATCGTCGACCGTCTGGCCCAGCAGCCGATAGGTGAGGTGGTCGGGCATCTCGACGAGGAAGGTGTGTCCGCCCGACACGATCAGCGCGACGAGCGGGAATTCGGGCTGCCGGCGATCGGCCTCGCCGGGGTCCGTCAGCCAGGCGGCGTACAGATGGCCCTCGAGGTGGTTGACCCCCACGAGCGGCTTGTCGTGGACCCAGGCGAGCGTCTTCGCGACGTTGATCCCGACGATCAGTGACCCGGCCAGACCCGGGCCGTGGGTCACCGCAACCGCGTCGACGTCGGAGACCCGGGCGCCTGCGTCGGCCAGGGCCTGGTCGAGCACGGGCAGGATCCAGCGGAGATGGGCCCGTGCGGCGACCTCGGGAACGATCCCACCGGTCGCGGCGTGGAGCGCCGTCTGGCTCGCGACGACATTGGAGAGAATCCGGCGGCCACCCTCGATGACGGCAATGCCCGTCTCGTCGCAGGACGACTCGATCGCGAGGAGCAGCGAGGAGTCTTCGGTCATCGCCGATCACCGCGGACCGGGTCGTGTGGCTCGCCGGGATTCTCGGGGTCGAACGGGCCCGCCGGCGCCGGACGGGCGTCGAGCTCCGCGCGAAGCGCCTCGATCCGCGCCCGCAGCCGCGCGTCGGCCAGGGGTTCGGTCGTCATGATCAGCGCGTCCTCGTTGTTGTCGCTGTAGTAGCGCGGCCGAAGGCCGACCGGCCGGAACCCGTATTTCTCGTAGAGGCGGCGGGCAGGCAGGTTCGACAGACGGACCTCGAGCGTGGCCTCGCGCGCGTGCCGATCCCGGGCCAGGTCGAGGAACGCGAGCAGGAGACGCTCCCCGATCCGCTGGCGACGCCAGGCCGGATGGACGGCGAAGGTCGTGATGTGGGCCTCGTCGACCATGAGCCACATCCCGCCGTACCCGACGATCCGATCGTCGATCCGGGCGACCAGATAGGACGCGAGCCGGTTCGTCAGGAGCTCGCTCTGGTAGGCGTTCGACGGCCACGGCGTCGTGAAGCTCGCCTGCTCGATCGCATGGACCTCCTCGAGGTCCTCGAGCCGCATCGACTCGATGCGCATCTTCAGCGGTGGTCGCGCGACCATTCGACCTCCCCGCGTTCGGCGCGGACTCCGCGCGGCAGGCTGACGTACTCCGGCACGAGCCGGGCGAGGTCGTCCACGTCGCCCGCCGCCAGACGCGCTGCCCCGATCCGGAGGAGTGCGAGCGCGAGGCCGTCGCGGGCGGCCGTACCCCGCTCGAGCGCGTCGACCGGCGCTCGGCCGTCGAGGTCGACGGCGACCAGCGCCTCGCCGCCGGCGATCTCTGGTTCGCTCCCGCCCGGGAGTAGCTCGGGCGCCTCGCCGGTGCGAAGGACGAGGCGGTCGTTCGGGCCCGCGGGCATCAGGAGGACGAACCGTTCGGCGGGCCGGCCTTGATCGTCGACGCCGGCGGCGACGGGAACGGTGCCCCGTCCGGCAGCGGAGGCCGCGAGCAGCGCCTGTCCCGTCGAGACGCCGACGATCGGGACGCCGAGCTCGTGGGCGAGGGTCTTCGCGGTCGCGAGGCCGACCC
>DATAQF010000082.1:0-6884 GCA_036264795.1 Candidatus Limnocylindrales bacterium
CGAAGGCCCGGTACTCCGCCTCGCCCTTGAGCGAGAGGTACTTCGTGATCGCCGCCGTCAGGCTCGTCTTGCCATGGTCGATGTGGCCGATCGTGCCGATATTGACGTGCGGCTTGGTGCGCTCGAACTTCTTCTTGGCCATGACGTGCTCCCTAGACCTTGGACTTCTGGACGAGTTCCGAGGCCAGGCTCGCTGGCACTTCGGCGTAATGGCTGAACTCCATCGAGGAGGTCGCGCGACCCTGGGACATGCTCCGCAGGTCCGTCACGTAGCCGAACATCTGGGCGAGCGGGACGAACGCCCGGACGACCTGGGTCTTGTGGCCGACCGAACCGCCGCGGCTCTCCATGCCCTCGATCTGCCCGCGCCGGCTGTTGAGGTCGCCGATCACGTCGCCCATGAACTCCTCGGGCATCGTGACCTCGACCCGCATGATCGGCTCGAGGATCGCCGGATCGGCCTTGGCGAAGGCGTCCTTGATCGCCATCGAACCGGCGATCTTGAATGCCATCTCCGATGAGTCGACGTCGTGGAACGACCCGTCGAACAGGGTCACCTTGACGTCGACGACCGGGAAACCGGCGTAGATGCCGGTGGCCAGCGCCTCGCGGATGCCCGCGTCGACCGGCTTGATGAACTCGCGCGGGATCGTCCCGCCGACGATCTTGTCGACGAACTCGTAGCCGGCGCCCTTCTCCTGCGGCTCCAGCTTGATCACGGCGTGGCCGTACTGGCCCTTGCCGCCGGTCTGTCGAACGAAGCGACCGTTGCCCTCGGCCGCCCGCCGGATCGTCTCCCGGTAGGAAACCTGTGGCTTGCCGATGTTCGCGGCGACCTTGAACTCGCGGATCATCCGGTCGACGAGCACGTCGAGATGCAGCTCGCCCATCCCCGCGATGAGCGTCTCGGACGACTCCGGGTCGGTGTGAACCCGGAACGTCGGGTCCTCTTCGGCGAGTCGCTGAAGGGCGATCGCCAGCTTGTCCTGGTCGGCCTTCGTCTTCGGCTCGATCTTGACCTCGATGACCGGTTCGGGGAACGTCATCGATTCGAGGATCACCGGATGATCCGGATCGGTCAGCGTGTCGCCCGTGAAGGTGTCCTTGAGCCCGACCGCCGCGGCGATGTCGCCGGCGTAGACCTCGTCGATCTCCTCACGGTGGTTCGCGTGCATCTGGAGGATGCGCCCGATCCGCTCCTTCTTGCCTTTCGTCGGATTCATGACGTACGAGCCGGCTCGGAGCGTGCCCGAGTACACCCGGAAGAACGCGAGCTTGCCCACGAAGGGATCGGCGGCGATCTTGAAGGCGAGGGCGCTGAATGGCTCCTTGTCGTCCGGGGTCCGGATGACCTCGCCGCCGGTCTTCGGGTCGAGACCGATCATCGGCGGGACGTCGAGCGGTGAGGGAAGGTAGTCGACGACGGCGTCGAGCATCTTCTGGACGCCCTTGTTACGGAGCGCCGAGCCGGTCAGGACCGGGATGATCCGCGTCGTCAGGGTGCCGAGCCGCAGCCCGCGCTTGATCTCCGGGATCGTCAGCTCCTCGCCCTCGAGGTATTTGTGGGTCAGCTCGTCGTCCATCTCGGCGACGGCCTCGATCATCGTGTGGCGATGCGTCTCGGCCTCCGCCTTCAGCTCGTCGGGGATGTCCTCGACGCGGAAGGTCGTGCCCTGGTCGTCGCCGTAGTAGTAGGCCTTCATCTCGACCAGGTCGACGATGCCGGCGAAGCTCTCCTCGCGGCCGATCGGGATCTGGATCGGCACCGCGTTCGCGCCCAGGCGATCCTTGATCGACTCGACCCCGCGCCAGAAGTCGGCGCCCGTCCGGTCGAGCTTGTTGATGAAGCAGAACCGCGGGACGCCATACCGGTCAGCCTGCCGCCAGACCGTCTCGGACTGCGGCTCGACGCCGGCCACGCCGTCGAAGACGACCACCGCGCCATCGAGGACCCGGAGGCTTCGCTCGACTTCGACCGTGAAGTCCACGTGCCCGGGCGTATCGATGATGTTGATGCGATGGTCGCCCCAGAACGCGGTCGTCGCCGCCGCCGTGATGGTGATCCCCCGCTCTTGCTCCTGGGGCATCCAGTCCATCGTGGCCGCGCCTTCATGAACCTCACCGATCTTGTAGATCTTCTTCGTGTAGAAGAGGATCCGCTCGGTGACGGTCGTCTTGCCCGCGTCGATATGGGCGATGATTCCGATGTTCCGCGTGCGTGCCAGCGGAACCTGTCGTGCCACGGTCTTCCTAGGCTCCTGGGTCTACCACTTGAAATGGCTGAAGGCGCGGTTCGCCTCGGCCATCTTGTGCGTGTCTTCGCGGCGCTTCACGGCAGCGCCGAGGCCGTTCATTGCGTCGACGAGCTCCTGGGCGAGCTTGTCGCTCATGCTCTTGCCGTTTCGCTTGCGGGCCGCCTGGACGAGCCAGCGGACGCCGAGCGAAAGACGGCGGTCGCCCCGGATCTCGACCGGGACCTGATAGGTCGCCCCACCGACGCGGCGCGGCTTGACCTCGATGATCGGCGTCGCGTTTCGGAGCGCGGCCTCGAGCACCTCGAAACCCGGCCGGTGGGCCGTTGCTTCGGCCCGGGCGAGCGCCTGGCGAAGGATCCGGTCGGACAGGTTCCGCTTGCCGTTCGCCATGAGCTTCGCGGTGAAGCGCGCCGTCGTTCGGTTGGCCGGCTCGGTGTGGTACTTGGTCATCCGCGGGATCGACTGACGGCGGGGCATTACTTGCGCCCCCCGGCCGATCCGGCGGCCTTCGCGCCGTACTTGCTCCGGCTCTGCTTTCGGTCACGGACGCCCGCGGCGTCGAGCGTGCCCCGGATGATGTGGTACTTGACCGACGGGAGGTCCTTCACGCGGCCGCCGCGGACGAGGACCACCGAGTGCTCCTGGAGGTTGTGGCCGATGCCCGGGATGTAGGCCGTGACCTCCATCTGGTTCGTCAGCCGGACTCGGGCGATCTTGCGGAGCGCCGAGTTCGGCTTCTTGGGCGTCATCGTCCGGACCTGGAGGCAGACACCGCGCTTCTGGGGGGCGCCCGGAATCGGCACCTGGCGCTGCCGCAGGCTGTTCCAGTTCTTGCGCATGGCCGGCGCCTTGATCTTGGAGATCTTGCGCGTGCGGCCGTGACGCACGAGCTGACTGATCGTCGGCACGAAGACGCTGCTCCTCTCGATCCGAGTGACAAGTGGGCGGTGGGCCGGCCGGCTGGGCGCCGGTGGCGCGAGCGATCAGGCTCGCGAGACCCTACCTGGGGTGATGCTCTCGACGGGTGTCCGGCGCGCACGCCGGGGGCGGACCCCTCGCGAGGCCACGAACGCGGAGTGTATCAGCGGCCCGAAAATCGTGTCAAACGATTCGCGGGCCGCCGGACGCTCGATTCGTGGCCCGGAGAGGCGGTTGGTTCAGGCCTTCGTGCCCTGCTCCTCGGGCTCCGGGGCGGGCTCCTCGGAGGACGAGTCGGCCGCGTCGCCGGCCTCCTCGTCGCCGAGGAAGGGGTTGAACTCGGCATCCTCGGTCGCACCGGCGATCGTCGCCGCGAGGGCGAGTCCGGCGGCCTCGTCGGCCGGCCGGGTCCCGTCCTCGAGGAACGGGTTGTACTCGCTGCCGCCGTCCTCGAGGGCCTCGCCGGCGAGCGCTTCGAGGGCCGCCCGCCGATCGCGCTCCTTGCGGGCCGCGACGTTCGCCGGCGCACCGGTCCCGGCCGGGATCAGCTTGCCGATGATGACGTTCTCCTTGAGCCCGATCAGGTGGTCCTTGGCGCCGTTGATGGCGGCCTCGGTGAGCACCCGCGTCGTCTCCTGGAAGGACGCTGCAGCAAGGAAGGACGAGGTATTGAGCGACGCCTTCGTGACGCCGAGGAGCACGGTCTGGGCCGTCGCCGGCTCGCCGCCCTCGGACAGGACCTTGTTGTTCTCCTCCTCGAAGTCGAGGCGATCGATCAGCTCGGTCGGCAGGAGGTCGACGTCGCCCGGCTGGTCGATCCGGACCTTCCGGAGCATCTGGCGGACGATGATCTCGATGTGCTTGTCGTTGATCGTGACGCCCTGGCTCCGGTAGACCTTCTGGACCTCCTTGACCAGATAGCGCTGGACTGCGTCCTTGCCCCGGGTCTCGAGGTACTCCTGCGGATTGATCGGACCGTCGGTGATCCCATCGCCCGCCCGGATCTCCTGGCCGTTCTCGACGAGGAGCTTGGCGTTGTGCGGGATCGTGTACTCCCGCTCGACGACATCCTCGGCACGGACCGCGAGGCCGTCCGTGCCCTTGACGAGGAAGCCCTTCACGGGAGCGGCCACGTCGGTCGACGCCGCGTCGCCCTTCTCCTTGATCCGGGCGATCACCTGGTTGGCCTCGACCATGTCGCCGGGGGCGGCGAGCATCTCGACGCCCTTCGGCAGGGCGAGCGAGGTGTCGTACACCTCGGTGCTGACGACCTTGACCTTCGTCCCGGTGTCGCTCCGGATGATCTCGACGATGCCGTCGATGTGGCTGATCTCGGCCTTGCCCTTGGGGACGCGGGCCTCGAACAGCTCCTCGACCCGCGGCAGGCCCGCGGTGATGTCGAGACCGGCGACGCCGCCGGTGTGGAAGGTCCGCATCGTGAGCTGGGTGCCCGGCTCACCGATCGACTGCGCGGCGATGATCCCGACGGCCTCACCGGACGCGACCATCTCGCCGGTGGCGAGGTTGCGGCCGTAGCACGCCCGGCAGACGCCGTAGCGGGCCTCGCAGGTGAGGGGTGAGCGGACGAGCACCTCCTGGATGCCGCCCGCCTCGATCCGGATCGCGAGCTCCTCGGTGATCTCGTCGTTCCGATCGACGAGCACCGGCTGCTCCTCGCCCTTCTTGACCTTGATCGACGCGTCCCGAACGGGAGCGGCGGCGAGCCGGCCCACGAGTCGGCGACGGAATTCCTTCTCGTCGCTGGAGTCCTCGCGGGTGATCCAGCTGCCCTCCTCGGTGCCGCAGTCATCGTCCCGGGTGATGACGTCCTGGGCCACGTCGACGAGACGTCGCGTCAGGTAGCCCGAGTCGGCGGTCCGGAGAGCGGTGTCGGCGAGGCCCTTGCGGGCGCCGTGGGTCGAGATGAAGTACTCGAGGACCGTCATCCCCTCCCGGAAGTTGCTCCGGACGGGGACGTCGATGATCCGGCCGGACGGATCGGCCATCAGGCCACGCATCGCGCCGAGCTGGCCGATGTTGCCCTTGTTTCCCCGGGCGCCGGACGCGGTCATCATCGTGACCGGGCCGTCGGCCCGAAGGCCCTTCATCATCTCGTCGGACATCGCGTTCGTCGTCTTCTGCCAGACGTCGACGACCTGTTCGTAGCGCTCGTCGTCGGTGATCAGGCCGCGCTGGAACTGGCGGTCGATCTCGGACACCGATGCGTCGGCCGTGGTCAGGCGTGCGGCCTTGTCCTTCGGCACCTCGATGTCGAACAGCCCGATCGTCATCCCTCCGCGGGTGGCGAAGTCGAACCCGACCGTCTTGATCCCGTCCACGAGGTGGGCGGTCTCGTCCGGCCCGAGCAGGCGATAGCACTCGTCGACCAGATCCTTGAGGTCGGAGCGCTTCATGACATCGTCCTTGAAGCGCATCTGATCGGGCAGGATCTGGTTGAAGATGATCCGGCCGACGGTCGTCCGGCGGCGGACGGGCCGGAGCTCGCCGGCCTCGGCATCCCAGGAGCGGACCTCCGCCTCGACCGGCTCGTGGAGCGTGACCCCGGTCTTCTCCTTGAGCTGGTACGAGAGGATCGCCTCGTCCTCGGTCGAGAAGAGCCGGACCCGCTTCGGCTGCTTGCCGATCGGGTCCATCGTCAGGTAGTAGCAGCCGAGGACCATGTCCTGGGTGGGGGCGACGACCGGCGAGCCGTCGGCCGGCGAGAGGAGGTTCGCGGTCGACAGCATCATCGTCCGCGCCTCCTCCTGGGCGGCCGTCGACAACGGCACGTGGACCGCCATCTGGTCGCCGTCGAAGTCCGCGTTGAACGCCGTGCAGACGAGCGGATGGATCTGGATCGCCGAGCCCTCGACGAGGACCGGCATGAACGCCTGGATGCCGAGGCGGTGGAGCGTCGGCGCGCGGTTCAGGAGGACCGGATGGTCCTTGATGACCTCCTCGAGAACGTCCCAGACCTCCGGCCGCACCCGCTCGACGATGCGCTTGGCGCTCTTGATGTTGTGGGCGAAGCCCTTCTCGACGAGCTGGCGCATGACGAACGGCTTGAACAGCTCGAGCGCCATCTTCTTCGGCAGGCCGCACTGGTGGAGCTTGAGCTCCGGCCCGACGACGATGACCGAGCGGCCCGAGTAGTCGACGCGCTTGCCGAGCAGGTTCTGACGGAACCGGCCCTGCTTGCCCTTGAGCATGTCGCTCAGGGACTTCAGGCGGTGGTTGCCGGTCCCGGCGATCGCGCGGCCGCGGCGGCCGTTGTCGATCAGCGCGTCGCACGCCTCCTGGAGCATCCGCTTCTCGTTGCGGATGATGATCTCGGGCGCGCCGAGCTCGAGGAGTCGCTTGAGGCGGTTGTTGCGGTTGATCACGCGGCGGTAGAGGTCGTTGAGGTCGGAGGTCGCGAAACGGCCGCCGTCGAGCTGGACCATCGGCCGCAGGTCCAGCGGGATGACCGGCAGGACCGACAGGATCATCCACTCCGGCCGGGTGCCGGAGCGACGGAACGCCTCGATGAGGCGGAGCCGCTTGATCGCCTTCTTCCGGCGCTGGCCACTGGTGGTCCGTACCTCGACGTGCAGGCTGCGTGCCAGCTCATCGAGATCCATCCGGCCGATGATGTCGCGGACCGCTTCCGCGCCCATCCCCGCCCAGAACATGCGGCCGCCCCGCGTGCCCGCGCCGTACTTCTCGTCGAGG
>DATAQF010000149.1:0-1557 GCA_036264795.1 Candidatus Limnocylindrales bacterium
GTTCGTCTGACCGCCCCCGACCCGTTGCAAGGTGCGCCACGGCGCACTCCGCGCAGCCTGGCTCAATGGCTGCACCACAACGTTCCGGACACCGTTTGGTGATGGGCCGATCACGATCAGGGTGCTAGCATCCCGACATGAAGCGGACGATGGCCGTGATCCTCGCCGGCGGTGAGGGCGAGCGCCTGTCCATCCTGTCGGGCGTCCGTGCCAAGCCCGCCGTTCCCTTTGCCGGCAAGTACCGGATCATCGATTTCACGCTGTCGAACTGCGTGAACTCGGACATCGACAACGTCGTCGTCCTGACCCAGTACAACCCCCGCTCCCTCAACGACCACATCGGCCTCGGCCGGCCGTGGGATCTCGACCGGAACCGCGGCGGCGTGAAGCTCCTTCAGCCCTACCTCGCCCGCGGGCGCGTGGCGGAGTGGTACCGCGGGACGGCGGACGCGGTCCTCCAGAACTTCAACGTCATCGAGCACGACGCCGGGGACATCGTCGTCGTCCTCGCCGGCGACCACATCTACAAGATGGACTATCAGCCGTTCATCGCCGCCCATCGGCGGAAGCGGGCCGACGTCACGATCGCCGTCCGGCGCGTGCCGCTGGCCGAAGCGTCGCGGATGGGCATCCTCGCCCTCGACGAGACCGACAAGGTCATCGAGTGGCAGGAGAAGCCGAAGCACCCGAAGAGCGACCTCGCATCGATGGGTGTGTACGTCTTCTCTAAGCGGGCGCTTCGGCGCTGGCTGACCGACGATCGAAACGACTTCGGTCGCGACGTGATCCCGGCGATGCTCGACGGCGGCGCGCGGGTCTATGGCTACCGCTTCCAGGGGTACTGGCAGGATGTCGGGACGATCCAGTCCTACTGGGAGGCCAACCTCGCGCTTCTCGAGGACCGTCCGGAGCTCGACCTGTACGACCGCGAGTGGCTCATCCACACCCGCTCCGAGGAGCGGGCACCGGCCCAGGTCGGGCCGACGGCCCAGGTCCACCGGAGCCTGATCTCGCACGGCTGCGTGATCAACGGCACGGTCTTGAACTCGGTGCTGTCGCCGGGCGTCCGGGTCGACGTCGGCGCGGTCGTCCGCGACTCGATCGTGATGTTCGACTCCGTCATCCGATCCGGCGCGGTCGTCGACCGGGCGATCCTCGACAAGGAGGTCGTCATCGGACCGGGCGCGATCGTGGGCGACGGCCCCGACTTCGACACGCCGAACAAGCAGGAGCCGGGCCGCCTCAACACCGGCATCACCGTCGTCGGGAAGCGGGCGATCGTCCCGCGCGGCGTCCGGATCGGGCGGAACGTGAAGATCGCGGGCGACGTGAAGGCCAACGACTTCCCGAGCCGAATGGTGAAGAGCGGGAGCTCGATCGAGGCCGGTTCCGCACGACGACGCTCGTCACGAGCGGAGGCACCCGAGAAGCGGGCGGCGGCGCCGGTCGAGGCGTCGACGAACGGCCACCGCCAGGCGAAGGTCGTGGGCGGGATCACGCCGATCGCGGCGGTCGCGAAGCCCGTCGAGGACTGAACGCCCGCCGGCGCGGGCCCTC
>DATAQF010000153.1:0-17823 GCA_036264795.1 Candidatus Limnocylindrales bacterium
GAAGGCGGGGCCGTCAGGCCCAGTCGCGCCGGCCGTGAACACGGCGAGCAACACCAGGATGCCCATCTGGAGGAAGACGAAGCTGCGCGTGCGGCCATCCTGGCGGCCGTGGATCTCGAGATACAGCGAGCCATTGATCCAGGCGAACCAGATCATCGCGAACACGACCGCGAACCCTGCGATGGAGACTGGCGAGACGTCCTCGGAGAGGTGATTCGCCGCCTGGCCGATCACCGCGACGTAGACCAGGTCGTAGAAGAGCTCGAGGTTCGTGACGACGCGATCGCGGATCGTCGCACCGTGCGGCCTGGGCGGGCGCCAGAACCAGTCGCGGAACCCTCGAACCGTCTCGTCCGGCATGCCGACAAGGGTACGTCCTGGCATCGCTCCGACAGGAGCGGGCCTCAGCGGTGGGTGTGCGGATCAGCCTCCTCGGAGGCCGAGGAGGCTGATCGAGCAGGCGATTCGACTCTGGTTCTGGTCAGCCGGCCTTGGCCAACTCTTCGTTGGCGATCCCGAGAGCGGCCAGCGCCGCCGGAACGCCGAGGTAGATCATCGATTGGAGGAGGGCCTCGCGGATCTCCTCGGTGGTGCATCCGTTGCGGATCGCAGCTCCGACATGGAGCCTCAGCTCACCCGGGTTGTCGAGAGCACACAACATGCCCAGGGTGATGAGGCTTCGCGTCCGAAGGTCGAGCCCAGGGCGGGACCAGATCCCGCCCCAGGCATACTCGGTCACGAGCGTCTGGACCGTCCGCATGCCCTCGTCGGTCGTGGCCAGCGCACGATCGACGTACTCAGGCCCGAGCACACGCCGGCGCATCGCCAGCCCGGTCTCGTAGCGGGAGGGCATTGCAGCCGGTCCGTCGGCCGACCGTTCGTCACCCACCGGTTGCGGCCTCGAGGTCCTTGGCCGAGACGGTCTGGACGATCTTGAACTGCTTCGCGGATTCGGACCACTGGACGACGTCAAACGGGCCGAACACGTTGTGGGCGCCATTGAAGTCCATCGGCGTCCCCGCCCCGTCGTAGTTGATCTTCGTGGCCCCACCCTTGATGGCGGCGAGCGCATCGGCATAGGTCGTGACGACCTTGGCGTCGGTCGACGGACTCGACACGTTCGGTAGCGCCGCGATGATCTTGTCCGGATCGGTCGAGCCGGCGAGATCCATCGCGAGCGCCAGGACCATCGTCCCGTCGTACGCATACGGGGTGTTGCCACCCGGCTGGATGTCGCCGTTGGCCTTCTTGTAGCAGGCGGTGTACGCGTCACCGCCGGGGCCGGGGGACGAGCTGCCCTCGACCGAGACGAGATGCGCTTCGGCCACAGGCCCGGTGATTGCCGACACCCAGTCAGCGCCGACGGAGGTGTCACTGGCGATGAACGGGATGGCGAGGTTATTCAGCGCCTTCATGCCGGAGAAGAATGCTCCCGCCGTGCCCGGCTCCATCTGGGTGAAGATGACGTCCGGCTTGGCACTGACGACGCGGAGCGCTTCGGATCGGTACGAGGTCTGACCCGGCGAAAGGTCGATGTTCGCGACGATCTTGCCGCCCTGCTTCGTGTAGGCGTCCTGCACCGGAGCCTTGAAGTCCTGGGCGGACTGGATCGTCGAGAACACCATCGCCGCGTTCTTGTAGCCCTTGCCCAGGGCGTACAGCGCCATCGCGACGCCCTCCTGGGAGTCCGAAGGCGTGTCGCGCCAGAGGTATTGGTCGGTGTTGTTGTCCATCGCCGAGAGACCGCCCTCGAACATAAAGGGAATCTTGTGGCTGTCGAGGATGGACTGGGTCCCGCCGATCTCGAGGCCGCCCGGCCCGAGGATCGCGACGGCATGGTCGACGGCCAGGAGCTTGTTCAGCGCCGGCACGGCGTCAGCCGGGTCGCCGACGGTGTCGGCATTGGTGATCGTCAGCTTTCGGCCGAGAACGCCCCCGGCATCGTTGATGCAGGCGGCTGCGGAGGTCGCGCCCGCGTACGAATGGGTGCCCACGCTGGCGTACTGGCCGGTGAACGGATGCAGGTCGCCGATGACGATCGCATCGCCGGACAGGGCCGAGGAGCCACCGGGCGACGCCGCCGCGGCCGAGGAGCCAGGGCTCGTCGACGCCGTCGACGCGGGGGCCGATGCCGGGGGCGCCGAATTCGTGGCGCCGTTGCACGCGCCGAGGATGAGCGCAAACGATGCGATGGAGGTTGCGAGTCGCCCTCGACTCGCGCGTCTCGTCACAGATGTCACGGTGGGTTCTCCACTTGCAGGCGGATGGGCTTCGTGGCGTCTCATGCCGGCGACGCCTCGGAGCTTTTGACAGGGCCTCCGACGTACAGCTCGACCACCTCCTCGTTGCGCAGAAGATCGGCGCCGGTGCCCTCGACCCGCACCTGACCGAGCGTCAACAGGTACGCCCAGTCCGCATTGCCGAGAGTCCGTCTCGTGTTCTGTTCCACGACCACGACGGCGACTCCCGTATCCCGGACGGCCAGCACGTGGTCCCAGACCGCCGACTCGTACCGTGGAGCCAGCCCGGCTGTCGGTTCATCGATCAGCAGGACGGCGGGCTCGACCATCAGGCCGCGGGCGAGGGCGAGCATGTTGCGCTGGCCACCGCTCAAGGTCCGGGCAGGCCGCTTCGCGGCCGAGCGAAGGTCCGGAAACAGGGTGAACATCGTTTCGATCAGCTCCTTGACGCCGTGTCGCCTGGTGTAGCCGCCCATCTCGAGGTTCTCGGTCACGCTCAGGGACGGGAACACGTTCGCCACCTGGGGCACATAGGCGAGCCCGTGCCTGACGAGCTTCTCCGGCGGCAGACCCGAGACGTCGGTCCCCTTGATGACCACCTGGCCCGACGTCGCCGGGATGACGCCGGCGATCGCCTTGAGGAGGGTCGACTTCCCCGCGCCGTTCGGCCCGACGAGTGCCGTCACGGCACCGGCGCGGGCCTCGAGCGAGACGTTCTGGACGATCGGGGGGCCGCCGTAGCCGGCCGTCAGTGCGCTGACCTTGAGGACCACGTCAGGCATGCGGCACGGCCTCTCCGAGATACGCGTCGAGGACCGCCGGATCCTTGCGCAGCTCGGCCATCGTTCCGGAGGCGATCGGACGACCGAGGGCCATGACGATGACCGGGTCGCACAGCCGCTCGACGAAGGCGAGGTTGTGCTCGACCATCACGACGGTGATCCCCGACGCGACGAGCTGTTGGATGGCCTCGCCCATCCGGTCGCCGAGGACCGGATTCACGCCCGATTGGGGTTCGTCGAGGAAGACGAGCCTGGGTCGGGCCATCATGATCCGGGCGAACTCGAGGAGGCGTTTCTGGCCGCCGCTCAGGTTGCCGGCCAGCTCGTTCTTGACCTTCCCCAGACCGAACTCCTCGAGGACCCGGCGCGCCTCGGCACGCGCCGTGGCATCCGTGGCTGCCAGCTCGCGCCGGCCGAAGAGGGCGACACGGAGCGATTCGCGACGGTCATCGACCGCGGCGACGAGGAGATTCTCGAGCGTCGTCAAACGCGCCCACTCGCGTGGTGTCTGGAACGACCTGACGAGACCGAGGCGGCTGATGACGTGCGGTGGCCGGTTCTGGATCTGCTCTCCGGCGAACGTGATCGTGCCGGCGTCCACGGATTTGAACCCCGAAACGAGGTCAACGGTCGTGCTCTTGCCCGCGCCATTCGGCCCGATCAGCCCGGTCAGCGAGCCGCTGCGGATGGAAAAGGTGCAATCGCGAACCGCATGGACCCCGCCGAAGCTCTTGTTCACCCCGGCCAATTCGAGGAGCGTGGCAGACGGATCAGACATCGGACGGCGCCGTTTCGAGTGGCCGGGGCGGGGTCACGCCGGCCGGATCCGGAGGTGCCTCGTCGTGGTCGCGAGGCTCGGGGATGAGGCCCTGCGGTCGCCACCAGAGCACCGCGATGATCAGGACGCCGACGATCATGTAACGCAAGGCGGCGGCCGCGTCCGGGTGACCCGGGATGACGACGAAGAGCCGGGTCAGCTCCTGGACCACGACCGAGATGAACAGCGCACCGAGGAGGACGCCGCGGTTGTTGCCGGAGCCGCCGACGAAGATCGCGGCATAGATCAGGAATGTCTCGGCGGCGTTCCAGGCGTATGGGTTGAACGCCTGGAGGAACGCCGCCAAGAGGGCGCCGCCGAGCCCGGCCACGACCGCGCCGATGACGTAGGCCTGGAGCTTGACCCGGTAGATGTTCCGGCCGAATGCGGCTGCCGCCGTCTCGTCCTCCCGAACGGCCCGCAGCAGCCGTCCGTAGGGACTCTTGAAGATCCGCTCCATGAAGATGTACACGATCAGCAGGACCGCGGCGCACAAGCCAAGGAAGAAGACCTGGTAGGCCGAGGCCGAGAGGTTCAGCTCCTTGACGAGCGGCTGGGGGACACCGTAGACGCCGGTGTAGCCGTTGAAGAGCGGCACGAACTGGGCGATGACCGCGTAGACCGTGAGTGTGGCCACGACCGTGGTGATCGAGAAGT
Organism: Candidatus Limnocylindrales bacterium; assembly: GCA_036264795.1. Lineage (GTDB taxonomy): Bacteria > Chloroflexota > Limnocylindria > Limnocylindrales > CSP1-4 > CF-46. Next base: position 4,497 of record DATAQF010000153.1, read on the forward strand.
AATCGTCGCGCAGGCGGCGCAGGGCGATCCCGCCGAGGATCAACCCGCAGATCCCGGCGGCGACGATCGCGCCGAGCAGTCCGAACACGAACGGCAGCTGCAGGCCGAGGATCCAGTGCACGCTCGGGCCGCCGTTCGGGGGCGGTCCGACGATCACGGAGTAGACGTAGGCTCCGACCGCGATGTACAGGAACGGGGCAAGATCGAGGAGCCCCGTCCAGCCCCACGTCGTGTTCACCGCGTAGGTGAAGATGCACCAGATGATGCCGAGGGTCAGGGTGCTGACCGCGTAGTCGATCATCGGGCCACCACCCTGTTCGTCGTGAACAGGCCGCCGGGGCGGATCAGCAACGTCAGGATCAGCAAGGCGAACGCCACCGCGACCTTGTAGTCGGCTGGCAGGTAGAGGGCGCTGACCTCCATGGCCAGCCCGATCAGCAGTGCGCCGGCCATCGCGCCGTAGATTCGGCCGATCCCGCCGACGACGGCCGCGGCGAAGATCACGAGCAGGAAGCTGTTGCCGATCGTCGGACTGAGGCTGCCGACGCTCGCTGCCAGGGCAAAGCCGGCAAAGCCGGCGATGAGCCCGTCGAGCAGCCACGTCAGCTGGACGATTCGATCGGCGTTGATGCCGGTGACCCGGGCCAGCTCGCGGCTGTCCGAGATCGCCCGCTGGGCCTTGCCGAACTTCGTCGTCCGCAGCAGGAGATGGACGCCGACCATGATCACCACCGCCGAGCCCATGATCAGCAGGTCCTGGCCGGTGAAGATGAACGGACCGATCTGCTGCGCGTCGCTTGCCGGCACGGAGAAGCCGATGTTCGAGCCGCCGAACACGATCAGGACGGCGTTCTGGAGGATGAGGCTGACCGCCAGGGTCAGGATGAAGAGGACGAGGTTGCGGGGTCGCCGGCGGGCGAACGGCTGGATGATGAAGAAGTTCATGGCCCAGGCGAAGGCGCCGCCGACGATCGCCGCGGACAGGGCCTGAAGGAGGATGTTGTCGGTCGAGCGTTGGGCGACGAGGGCCCCGTACGCGCCGACCGTCATCAACTCGCCATGGGCGAAGTTCGGGATGTTCGTGACGCTGTATTGCAGGGACAGTGCCACGGTCGAGACCGCGATGATCGCCGCGGTGACGAGCCCAAAGCCGATGGCCAGAAGGATGTCGTCCAATGTGCCCCTTTTAGCGTCGGCGGTGGTCGGTACGGGAGCCGGTGGCGCGCGGGACGTGAGGGTTGCGACGAGGTATGGCGGCGTTGGTGTCGCACATACTAGAACAGTCCCACAAGATATTGGCGCCGTTTTGCAACCGGGAGCCGGCGGCGGCGGATTCGCGGGCGCGGCGGCGTCCTACCCCGCGTTCGGCGGGCGCGAGACGAGCGGATCGATGAGGACCAGCTTGATCGTCGTCAGCTCCTCGACGGCCCAGGCCGGACCTTCGCGCCCGGAGCCGCTGTCCTTGACGCCGCCGTATGGCAGGTGGTCCAGCCTGAAGTTCGTCGAGCGGTTCACGACAACGCCCCCGGTCTGCAGATCCCTCGCGGCCTGCATCGCCGGTCCGAGCGACGACGTGAAGATCGCCGCCATGAGGCCGAAGGCCGATGCATTCGCGCGCCGGATCGCCTCATCGAGCGAGTCGTAGGGAAGGATCGCCACGACGGGGCCGAAGACCTCGTCGCAGACCAGCTGGCTGTCATCCGCCGCATCGGCGATGACGGTCGGCTCGATGGCGGCTCCAATTCGATGACCGCCGGCAAGGACGCGGGCGCCACCGTTCACGGCGGCCGCGATCCATCCTTCGATCCGCACCGCGGCCGCAGCATCGACCAGTGTCCCGACATCGGTGGCCTGATCGAGTGGGTCGCCGCAGCGCAGCTGACCCACCGCGTCGACGAGACGGGCGCTGAAGTCGTCCGCAATCCGGCGATGGACGTATACGCGCTGGACCGAGTTGCAGCTCTGGCCCGAATTCGAGAAGCCGCCGCTCGCGACCTCGCGTACGGCGACGGCCAGGTCCGCGTCATCGTGGACGATGTTCGGGGAGTTTCCGCCGAGCTCCTGAAGAACCCGCCTCGTTCCTGCCAGGCTCGACAGGGCCTGTGCCGCCGCTCGCCCCCCGGTCAGGCTGAAGAGATCGATCCCCGGGTGGCTGGCCAGCGCACGAACGGTGTCGCGATCGCCGGGTACGAGCGTGAAGGCACCGGCGGGCGCACCGGCCTCCTCGAGGATCCCGATCAGGTCGAGGGCTGTCGCCGCCGTCTGGCTCGCCGGCTTCACGATCGTCGCGTTGCCCGCGGCGAACGACGGGGCGATCTTGTGGGCCACCAGGTTGAACGGTGCATTGAAGGGTGTGATCGCCGCCACGACTCCGACCGGCACCCGCATCGCGAGGGCCAACAGGCCGGCTCCTTCTGCCGATACGGAGGCGTCGGGGATCGTCCCGTGCAGAGACTCGGCCGCCGTTGCCGCGGCCCGCAGGGTGGCCGAGCTTCGGCGGACCTCGCGACGGGTGTTCTTCAGCGCCTTGCCGATCTCGCGGCTGATCGTGACGGCCAGGCCGTCGGCTCGCTCCTCGATCAGGTCGGCCGCGCGGCGGAGGATGGCCGCGCGTTCAGCGACGGGCATCGCGGCGATCCGCGGCTGGGCCAGCCGTGCAGCCTGGACTGCCTCCTCGACCACCTCGGGGCCGGATCGGGCGACGCGGGAGACAGGCTGGCCCGTGTAGGGATCGCTGAACTCGAGCCACTCCGTTGGGGCCGAGGACCTGCCCTCGATCCGCGGGGCGATCTCGCGGACGGCAACCGAACGGGGATCGCTCATGTTCCCTGCCTCCCGCAGCCGGCCGTTCGTCCCTTTGACGATGCCGATGGAAATGGATCGGATCTAGCGGCAGTCTAGAACAGTTGCACACCGAAGAGGGTCCGAACCGGCTTCAGCAGGGTCCTCGGGCGGATGCGACAGTGCGGCTAGGCGCCGGCGACCGGGACGGGTCGACGTGTGGCGGCGCGGGAGGTGGCCGGTGCGGCGACCGGAAGGATCGGCGCGCCGAGCCGCGACGAGATCGCATCGGCCGCCTGGCGCACCTCGTCACCGAACCGTGCGATCTCGGCATCGGCCATTCGGTGGCGGGCGGCGGACACGGCGATCCCGGCGATGACGTCGCCGTTGTGGTCGCGGATCGGCGCCCCGACGCAGCGCAGGCCGATCTCGAGCTCCTCATGGTCGATGCTGTAGCCGCGTTCGCGGGTGGCAGCGAGGTGCTCGAGCAGCTCGGCCCGTGTGGTGATCGAGTTGGCTGTCAGGCGGGTCAGCGGCCAGTCGTCGATCAGCTGTCCGAGCGCCTGCGGCTCGAGCCAGGCGAGGATCGCCTTTGCACCGGCGCTCGCGTGGAGCTGGGTTCGCGCTCCAACGCGCGCCTGCATCCGGACCATCCGAGGACCATCGATGACTTCGATGGTGACGATGTCCGACCCATCGCGGACGACCATCGTCACGGTCTCCGAGAGGGTCTCGACCAGCTGCATCAGGACGTCGCGGGCGGCGCCTCGCAACTCGGTGGTCGAGGCGCCCGTGAGCTGCTGGATGCGCGCGCCGAGCCGGTACTTCTCGGTCAGCGGGTCGCGCGCGAGATAGCCCGCATCTTCGAGCGTGACGCACAGGCGGGAGACCGTGCTCTTGTGCAGCCCGAGCATCCGGCCGAGCTCATTGACCCCGAGCTCACGGCGATCGGCCGAGAACGCGTCGAGGATCGCAAGACCGCGCCGCAATGCCACGACGGAGCGCGTCTCTGTGCCGCGTGCGCCTTCGGGCGCGCCGTCCCCGGAGATGTCGAGCGAGTCCATCAATTCATCATGCTCCCAAACGAAGGAGCCGGATGGTCTCGGCCGCATCGCCGACCGACTCGAGGTCGGTCACGGCCGCGATCACCCGATCCGCGAAGGCCTCCGAGGCCTGGCCGCGGCTCGCGGTTCGGAACTTGTCGATGACCTCCTCGCGCGTCAGCGGATCCGCGGCGTCGCCGCGCGGCACGGCTCGCTGCTCGGCGAGCCGACGTCCCGAGACCAGGACGATCTCGACTGTCGCGGCGTTCGTGGCGAGCGCGGGATCGACGAACACCTCCACCTTCTCCCGGGCGAAGGCGTCGACGACCGGATCCTGGATGCGTTCCGGGCTGAACTGCGGAAGCCAGCAGGCACGGTCATGGAGGATGACCGAGGCGACGTATCGGGTGGAAAGGAGCGCCCGGAAACGCGTGTCCCAGCCGAGCTCGCCATGCATCTTGTAGACGGTCTCGCTGAGGCCGATGCGGACCGAGGCGACCTCGCCGGGATCGAGCGGCTCGCGATCGATGATGGCGAACAGCGCGGTGACCATCGACTGGATCGAGCTCGCCACCGGCCACAGCCGGAGCGAGATGTTCATCAGCTCCCAGCGCTCACCAAGACCGTCGACGACGTCCTCGATCGAGCCGCCATCGGCGTAGCTGTTGAAGAGGCCGCCGTCCGGAGCGCCGAGAATGTCAGGAGCGGCCTGGAATCCCGTCTCGGCCAGTGAGGCGGCCAGGAGGCCGGCCATGGCGCCGCGCGCCTGGTGGAACTTGATCGTCGGTGTTCCCCATGCCGCGAACGTTCCCGCCGCCTGGCTGCCCGCCAGGCCGAACGCGTTGCACTGCCGCTCCGGATCGAGACCCAGGAGCCGGCCCGCGCTCGCTGACCCACCGAACGGCCCGATCACGCCCGGCGAATGCCAGCCGTGCCGGCGAAAGGCCTCGTACTGAAGTCCCAGGCCGACCCGCGTCGTCACCTCCAGGCCGGCAGCGACGGCCGTGATCAGGCTTCGTCCGGTCGCTCCTCGACGCTCGGCGATGGCCATGGCCGGCGGAAGGACCTCCGGCGTGACGTGGCAAAGCGTCGGGCGATGGACATCGCAGACGGTCGCGGCGGTGATGAGATAGCCGTTGATGAGGGTGGCGCCGACCGCCGAAGCCGGGGCGCGACCGATGACCGTCGCCTCATCGCTCGGCCCGCCGAATGCCCGCGCCACGGAGTCGATCTGGTCGATCTCCTCCCCGCCGTTGCCGGCGATCGCGCTGGCGAACGTGTCGAGAATGAGGTCCTTGACGCGCTCCACGACGCGAAGGGGCAGTTGGCCTTCATCCAGGCCGGCGACCCAGGTAGCCAGCGTGCGCGTGGTCGTTGCGTCGTTCACCCTGGCTCCCATTGCTCGAAGTGTAACAGTTGCATACCACGCGACGGCCCTTGGCTCGCCACGCTGCCGGACAGCACTACCCGGCGGCGGCCTGGCGTCCCGCGATGGCGATCGCGGCTGCGGCCGCGCCGGCGCGGCGGCCCAGCACGGTGCCGGCTGTGAGCCCGGATCCACCCGGGTAGTTGTGGTAGAAGAGCCCGCCGACGATCTCGCCGGCCGCAAAGAGGCCATCGATCGGGCGGCCATCGCTGCCCACAACGGCTGCCTGCGAATCGACACGCAGACCACCGAACGTGAACGTGATCCCGCACGTGACCGCAAAGGCCACGAACGGCGGCCGGGTGAGCGGCAGCGCCCAGTTGCTCTTTGGGGGCTCGATGCCCACCGTCCCGCGGCCATCCTTGATGGTCGGATCGAAGGGGCGGTCATTGACGGACGCGTTGAAGGCCGCGATCGACGCGAGGAGCGTCGGCGCATCGACGTCGATCGTCGCCGCGAGGGCATCGAGCGACTGCGCTTCCGTCCTCGACGAGACCGCGGTGTCGTAATCGACGGAGCTCACGTACTGGATCGAGTCGGCGTCGAAGAGCTGGTAGGCGAGCGCGCCTGACTGCCGGAGGACTTCGGCACCGTACCGGGCATACGTGTAGTTCCGGAAGTCCGCGCCCTCGTCGACAAATCGACGACCTTCGCGGTTGACCATCAGCCCGAACGGGTAACCCTGGCGCGAGTATCGATTGGTGACCACGCGATCGCCGCTCGCGGGAGCCGCGGCATCCCAGGAGATCGCGTGAGCGCCGCTCCAGTGGCCGGACGGCGCCGCCCCGAGATCGAGTGCCCGGAAGAGCGGGCCTCCCGTGTTCCATGGCGTCCCTCGGACCTTGGCGAGGTCCCAGCCCGGGCCCAGGTACGCCGCCCGCCGAGCTGGGTCTGCCTGAAAGCCACCCGATGCCAGGATGACGGCGCCGGCCGGGATCGCGCGACGGCGGCCGCCACTCGCCACGACCACGCCTCGTACCTGACGCTCCTCGGTGATGAAGTCGTCGAAGGCGGTCTCGAAGCCGATTCTGATGCCGGCGTTGCGCATGGCGATGTGCTCGGCTTCGACGAGGCCCTTGCCACCGCCCCGGGCGCCGATGACGAGGTTTCCCCAGTAACGTCGACGGCCGCCGACCGCGAAGGACTGCCGGGCGGCCATGAGCTCCCACTCGACGCCGGCGGCAGCGAGCCAGGCAAGGGCTGACGCCGCCTCACCGGCGACGACGTCACTCAACGCCGGATCGGCTCGGCCTTCGGTCACCCGCGCCAGGTCGCCTCGGAAGTCCTCGACGCTGTAGGCCGGAATGTCGATCGCCGCAGCCTCCTCGTCGCTCATCGCGACGAGACGTCGGATGTCGTCGAGCGAGTCGTATGTCGTCCGGAAGGCCCCTGCCGTGAAATACGAGTTGCCGCCGGCCCATTCGATCGGGGCGCGGTCGACCACGAGGACCGAGCACCCGCGCTCCCGGGCCGCGAGCGCCGCGGACGCGCCCGCGTTGCCACTGCCGACGACGACGACGTCGACGCCGGCTTCCGTATCGTCGGCCGCCGGCCCCGTCGGAGACGTCGACCCGACGGTCACGCGACGTTCATCCGGCGGCGGTCGCCGACATCGTCCCACCGCGCAGGAGCACGCCGGCGCCCGGCGTCTCGACCAGGTGATTCGTCGCCTGGAGCATCGCCCAGTACGACGCCTGGACGCTCGTCACCACGGGCCGGCCGATGGTCGTCTCGATCGTGTCGATCATCTCGAGCGTGCGGAAGTTCCCGCAGCTCATGATCAGTCCGTCCGCAGCCGGGTCCCAGGCCCGCTCGGCCAGCTCCAGTGCCTTTTCCGGCTCATACAGGACATTGGCCTGATGGCCAAGGCCCTCCGATTTGAGGACGCGCAGCCCACCAGCCTCGAGGAACACCACCAGCCGGTCCATCAGCCACTGCTCGTAGGGCGCCGCCACCGCGACGGCCTGGAACCCGAGGTGCCGAGCGGCCGCGATCAGCGAGCCGGCCATCGTCGTCACGGGGGTGCCCGTCTCGTCGGCGAGTCGACTCGCCAGGTCGACGTCGTAGGAGAAGCCCTTGGAGAAGCTGCCCGCCGTGCATGCGTAGGAGATCGCATCGACCTTCGCGTCCGCCAGCAGGCCGGCCGCGCCCGGAGCCTCCTTGCCCATCCGCTCGAACGCCGCCTCAGAATCCTCCGTGTGCGCGATTCGGGTGAAGTGGTTGGAGACGTCGTCCCCGGAGAGCCGTTCCACTTCGAACTCCGTCACGGTGTTCCATGAAGGCACGATCCACCCGAAACGCTTCTGCCAGATGCTCACGGCTTGCGCCTCCTGCTCCGCGGATCAGCGGCCCGACATTGGCAACTGTTGCACAATACAATAGTGGTCGTGCGCCACCTCGGCCGGCCGCGACCCTGCGGTCGACCACGACGCGACCTGGATCCGGGACTTCGACCGGCGAGGAGAGCTTGATGGGTTCGGAGACGATGAAGGGCGCACAGATGCTGGCCGACTACCTCGTTCGCGAGAAGGTTCGGTTCGCCTTCGGCGTCTGCGGTCATGGGATCATCGGCTTCCTCGACGCCCTCTACGATCGCCAGGACGCGATCCACACGATCACGACGCACGACGAACAGGCCGCCGGTTTCATGGCCGACGCCTACTACCGGGTCACCCACACGCCCGCCGTGACATACACCTCCTCCGGCCCGGGCTCGCTGAACCTGACGATGGCCGTGGCCAATGCGTTCTACGATTCGTCCGCATTCCTGGCGATCACCGGGAACGTCCCGACGCAGCAGTTCAATCGGGGACCGTTCCAGGAGTCGGGCCGCTTCTTCCAGGGCGATTTCAACAACGTCATGCGCCCGTACGTGAAGCGGACCTACCAGGCCTTCCGGCCCGAGATGATCCCCTTGATCGCTCGACAGGCGTTCGGACTGATGACGACCGGCCGGCCGGGTCCCGTCCACATCGATGTTCCGCTCAACGTGTTCGTCGAGACGTCCGACGTCGAGATGCCGGATCCGGCCGCCTGGCACGGGGGCATCTCGAACCGGTCCGGCGGCGATCCGGACGACATCGCCAGGGCCGCCCGGATGCTCGTTGAGGCCGAACGGCCTGTCATCCTGGGCGGCAACGGAGTCTTCCTCTCGGAGGCGCGAGCCGAGTTCGCCGAGCTCGCGGCTCTGCTCGGAAGCCCCGTCATCACGTCGCCGCTCGGCAAGGGCGCCATCGACGAGTCCTCCCCGTTGAGCCTCGGACCAACCGGACGGAACGGGCCGTATGCCGCGAACCAGGCTGCCCTCCATGCCGACGTCCTGATCGCGCTCGGTACTCGGTTCGACGATCGGCCGACGAGCTCCTGGGCTCCGGGGATCACCTACAGCATCCCGCCGACCCGACTGATCCACGTCGACATCGACCCCCAGGAGATCGGGCGCAACTATCCGGTCGAGATCGGGATCGTCGGCGACGTCCGGACGGTCCTCCGACAGCTGATCGATGCCGTCCGGCCGCAAGCCGAGGCCGCGCAGGCTCGACACGCCGCGTGGCAGGAGACCGTCCAGGGGTGGAAGGCGGCCTGGGAGCGAGCCCTCGAGCCGATCCGCCGCACTGAGGGTTCGCCGATCCATCCGAGCCGTCTCGTCGCCGATCTCGGCAGCCTCCTGCCGTCCGACAGCATCGTCCTGGCCGATGTCGGGATCCACCACAACTGGCTGATCCAGCAGCTCGTCGTGCCGCCGAAAGGGCGCTTCCTCCAGGCTTGGGGATTCGCGGCGATGGGCTTCGCCGTCGCCGGCGCGATCGGTGCCAAGTTCGCGGCGCCGGACCGGCCCGTGGTCGCCGTCTGCGGCGACGGCGGGTTCCTCATGACCGCGAACGCCGTGGCGACCGCAGTCGAATACGACCTGCCGGTGATCTGGGTCGTCTGGAACAACTCCGGTTACGGCTCGATCCACGGTCAGCAGGCGACGTTCTTCGGCCGCGACCGCGAGATCGCGACGCGGTTTCGGCGCGAGGAGACCGGGGAGCTGCTCAGCGCCGACTTCGCGATGCTCGGGAGGTCGATGGGGGCGCTCGGGTACACGGCGACCTCGCCGGCACAGTTCCGGGAGGCTCTCAGCGACGCGCTGCGCAGCGAGCGTCCCGCCGTCATCGACGTGGCCGTCGACGAGTCGCAGAGCGCGCCGTCGACCGGGTCGTGGGATCTTCCGCCGATGAGCGGTCCGGCGCCTTCGTTCGTGCCCGATTCGATGGCCTGATGACAGGCGCGACGCCGGCCACGGAGGAGCTGCCGACGACCGCGACCGACCGACTCGCGACCTGGGCATCGGATCTGCGAGCCGACGACATCCCCGAGCGCGTCCGGGAGCGCGTCGTCGACCTCGTGATCGACGCGGTCGCCTGCGCGCTGGCAGCCGGGCAGGCCGAGGAGATGGCGGTCGTCAATTCCTTTGCGGCCATGCTCGGCGAGGGCACGACGACGGTGATCGGGGACTCGGCGCGACTTTCGCCGGCCGGCGCAGCCCTGGTCAATGCCTACCGGATCACCGCCCTGACGGCCTGCGACGTCTACACCCCGGCTCACTTTCACGTCACGCCCGAGATCGTGCCACCGGCCTTCGCGGTCGCGGAACGGATGAACGCGACAGGCTCCGATCTGCTGGTCGCGCTGGCTGCCGGCCTGGAAGTCGCGACCCGGATCGCCGCCGGGTTGAACTACCCCGCCTTCCGCGCTCGAGGCTGGCACGCGCCGGGGGTGGTCGGGCCCTTTGGCGGCGCGGTGGCCGTCGGATCGCTTCTTCGCCTCCCGCCGAAATCGATGCGGAACGCGCTCGGACTTGCCGGCAGTCAATCAGCTGGAACGTGGGCCGCGTGGGGCACCCCGACCGTCAAGTTCCACCAGGCGAGGGCGGCGATCTCCGGGCTGCTGGCGGGGACCCTGGCGGAGACTGGCTTCGCTGCGGCCGATGACATCCTCGACAACCCCGATGGCGGCATCCTCCACGCCTATTCCGACGGCGGCGAGCCCGAGAGGATCACAACGGACCTCGGCTCGCATTGGGAGCTCGAGCGGATCTCCCTTCGGCCGTGGCCGGGCGCGACCCCGCTCCAGCCGGTGATCAGCGCGCTGATGCGGCTGATCGACGACGGGCGACTGCGCGCGCCGAGCAACGTCCCCGTCCGGGTCCATGTCGCCCCATCGGTCGTCGATCAGCACGCCCGCTTCTCCGACCCGACGGGGACCTTCGAGGCGATGCTCTCGATCCATTACGCGACGGCCGCGATCCTGACGACGGGACGGCTGGGGTTCCGCGAGTTCCTGCCGGCAGCGTACGGACGGCGCGAGATCCGAGAGCAGCTGCGGCGGGTCGAGTTGTTGCCTGATCCGGATCTCACCCCGCTCCAGTGCCGAGTCGAGGTTGGCGATCCGGCCTTCGCCACCGAGTCGGTCGACGTGCCGAAGGGGCACCCGGACGATCCCGCCTCGCGAAGCCTTCTGGCGGCGAAGTTCCGCGCCTGTGCCGACGCGGTCCTGGGTACCGGCCAGGCGACCGAGCTGCTCGCGACGATCGAGGGTCTGGCGGGTCTCGAAGCGACTCGTGACCTGTTCCGCCTGCTGGCCAGCGCACCGTGACAGGGACGACCGACTCGAGCGACCTGGTCCGAGCGCTGCAGCGTTCGCGCGTCATCGACCTCGGGCAGCCGTTCCATGCCGAGATGCCCCAACCGGCAGGCCTTCCGCGGTTCAGTCTCGTGACCGTCCGCCGCCACGGCGACGTGACGCGCGCCGAGGGCTACAGCGCCGCGCACGATCTCCTGATCACGCTCAACCATGCTGGGACGCACATCGATGCGATCGGGCATGTTTCGGCCCACGGCAGGCTTCACGGCGATGTCTCCGCGGACGAAGTCCAGCGCGGGACGGGCGGCCTGGCCGGATTCGGGATCCAGGCCCTGGCGCCGATCGTCCGGCGTTGCGTCCTGGCGGACGTCGCCGGCTTCCTCGAGGTGGACCGGCTGGAGCCGGCGTTCGGCATCGGAGGCGATCTGCTCCAGGCGTCGCTTCAGGCTCAGGGCAGCTATCTCGAGCGCGGCGACGTCCTCCTCGTGCGCACGGGCTGGGGCGCCATGTGGGAGGAGCCCGACCGATATCTCGGCCAGGGCCGCGGGCTGCCCGGAGTCGATGCCGACGGGGCGGAGTGGATCGCCGCGCAGGGCGTCTCTGCGACCGGGGCCGACTGCTTGATGTACGAGCGGTTCGACCCGAGCGTGAATGCCCTTCCCGTCCATCTTCGGCTGGTTCAGGGCGCGGCCATTCCTCTGATCGAGAACCTCGACCTCGAGGAGCTGGCGACGACTGGAGCCCCCGCCTTCACCATCGTCGTGCTCCCGCTGCCACTCGTCGGGGGGACGGGCTCCCAGGTCCGGCCGATCGCCCTTCTCTGAGAGCGCCGACCTGCTCGCGGACCGGATGTCGTCGCTCCTCTAGCTGAAGCCCGAACGACGGGCAGATCTCGCGAGCGCTCGCGGCGACAGGTGGATGCGCCAGCAACGGTCGGCTGGTGACTTGACTCTGGCGCCATGTACGCCCATGGTTGACTCGGAGGTCATCCGCAGGCGGGCTATCGCCCGCTCCGGAGCCTGGGGTGGAACATGCGTGACGCTGAAACGTACTGGCTCTTCGCTGGGACGCGGCGCGTCCGCCTTGCCGTCGGCATCCTCCTGGCGAGCCTCGTCCTCCTGTCCCTGATGCCGTACGCGATGCCGGGGATTCCGCCGCCCACGGCCCTCGGAGCCGGTGACCCCGTGATCGCGGCCGCGGGCGACATTGCGTGCGACCCCACCAGCAGCACCTTCAACGCGGGCAACGGCAGCTCAACTTCCTGTCGCCCGCGCTACACCTCCGATCTGCTCGTGAACGGGAGCTACGCGGCGGTTCTCGCCCTGGGCGACAACCAGTACTACTGCGGCGGATACGACGCATATCTCCAGTCCTATGACCTGAGCTGGGGCCGGGTGAAGGCTGTGACGCACCCCGCGGTGGGCAATCACGAGTACCTGACTAGCGGCGGCACGGGCTGCGATTCGACCAACGCTGAGGCCGCCGGTTACTTCAACTACTTCGGCGCGGCCGCGGGACAGCCGGGTCAGGGCTATTACAGCTTCGACATCGGCGCGTGGCACCTGATCGCGCTCAACTCCAACTGCAGCTCGGCCGGCGGCTGCGGCACGGGCTCGCCCCAGTACAACTGGCTGAAGGCGGATCTCGGCGCCCACCCGGTGGCATGCACGTTGGCCTTCTGGCACATCCCGCTCTACAGCTCAGGCGGACGAGCCGCCCCCAACATGAGGACCCTGTGGCAGGTCCTGTATGACAACAACGCCGATCTGGTCCTCGAGGGACACGACCACACCTACGAGCGGTTCGCACCGCAGGACGCCAACACGAACCCGGATCCGGCGCGCGGCCTGCGCTCCTTCATCGTCGGAACCGGCGGAGCGAACCACACCTCGTTCACAACGATCGCCGCGAATAGCGAGGTCCGGGACGCGTCGACCTTCGGTGTCCTCGCGCTGACCCTTCATGCGACGTCGTACGACTGGCAGTTCCTCCCCGAGGCGGGCATGACCTTCACGGACTCCGGGACGACCGCATGCCATGGCATTCCGGGCGCTCCCGATACCACGCCGCCGACCGCGCCGACCGGGCTGACGGCGACATCCGTCAGCGCAACAGCCGTCGCGCTCTCCTGGAATGCGAGCACCGACGATGTCGGAGTCGCCAATTACACCGTGCTTCGGGATGGGTCGGCGATCGGAACGTCGACGACGACGTCCTTCACGGACAGCAGGGTCGGTCCGTCGACCACCTACACGTACACGGTCCAAGCCAATGACGCAGCGGGCAACCCGTCAGCGGAGAGCTCGCCCCTGACGGTCACGACACCCGCCGTCGTCACTGGTCTAACATTCGCGGCGTTCGCGGATACGTACGTCGAGCAAGACCTCGCCACGTCGAATTTCGGAACGAGGACGTCCGTCCAGGTCGACGGGAAACCGTTGAAGCGATC
>DATAQF010000257.1:0-4466 GCA_036264795.1 Candidatus Limnocylindrales bacterium
GGCGGGATTGTCGCGTTCGCGCGCCTCCGTGGCAAGACGTTCGGGCGACGTGGTTACCCGTGGGTGCCCTGCCAGATGAGGATCAAGCCGAACACGACAAACGCGACAGCCGCGCCGATCCGGATTGCCCGGTCCGGCAACCGCGTCCCGAGCGCCTTCCCCACGCCGATCGCGATCGCATCAGCCACGACCATGCCCGCGGTCGATCCGAGCCACGTCCCGAGCGCGTCCTCGTGCGTGGCCAGGGTCACGGTGGCGAGCATCGTCTTGTCGCCGAGCTCGGCGAGGAAGAAGGCCGTGCCGACGGTGAGGATCACGGATCCGGCCGCCCGCCTCGCCTTGTCCTCCTCGGTCTCGTCGAGGCGGTCGCCGCGGAGCGTCCATCCCGCGAACACGAGGAACGCAAGCCCGGCCACGATCGAGATGACATTCGTCGGGAGCGCCACGGCAACGGTCGCGCCGAGAGCGACAGACCCGAGGTGGACGAGCGCCGTCGCGAGGGTGATCGCCACCAGCACCGGCACCGCGGGAAACCGTGCCGCGAAGGCGAGGGCCATGAGCTGGCTCTTGTCGCCGAGCTCGGCCAGGAAGATGACCCCGAACGAGAGCAGAAACGCGTCGATCACAGGAAGCGTGCGGCCAGCTCGTCGGCGCGGGCCCGAACCGCCGCTGCATGTGTCGACCATGCTGCCCAGGCGTTCGCGACCCATCGCTCGACCAGCACGGTCGCGCCCTCCGGACCTGCGGCACTCGCCACGTCGACGACCGTGATCTCGCCCATCGATGCCGGCCGTTGGAGCCAGGGCCAGCCGGCGAAGGCATCGGCTGCCAGGCGTCGCAGTCGGATCGCCTGCTCGGCGGGCCAGCCTCGCTCGAGTACGAAGCAGAGGGTCACCAGATGAATCCAGACCGACGGCGTCGACTGTGGCCCGGGCGTGCCCGGGTGAGTGACGGCATACGCGTCGACCGCCAGGCGTGCCGCGGAGCTCGGCGGCATTCCCATCGCGCTCAGCTCGGTGTAGATGCGCCAGCAGCCCGGCGAAGCCGTCATGTACCGGTGAACCGGTCCGTCTTCCTCGGGCACGATCCCGCCGCAACCGACGCAGCGGACCGTTCGCTCCGACGGACGGTCAATCATCCGGATCGGGAGCCCAGGCCGGCCGCCGTTTCTCGATGAACGCCCGGAATCCCTCCTGTGCCTCCTCGGAGACGCGCTGGCGAGCGATGACCCTTGCCGTGTGCCACTTCGCCGAGCCGTGGCCGAGTCCGCGCACCTCCCGGACGATCGCCTTGGCCGCACGAACCGCGGTCGGACCGGAGGCGAGGATGTCGGAAACGGCCTGGTCGACGGACCTGTCGAGCCCCTCGATCCCCTCGACGACCTCGTGGACCAGCCCGATCCGTTGAGCACGGACCGCGTCGAAGCGACGCCCGCCCGGAAACAGCGCCCGCGCATGGGTCTCGCCGATCCGGGCGATGACGAATGGCGAGATGACAGCCGGCAGGATCCCGAGCCGCGTCTCGGTGAAGCCGAATTTCGCGCCGGCCTCCGCGATCACAAGGTCCGCTACAGCGCACAGGCCGGCTCCTCCGCCGAGCGCGGGTCCGTGAACCCGAGCAATGACCGGGACCGGGCACGTGTCGATCGCCTCGAGCATGTCGGCCATTGCCATCGCGTCGTGCTCGTTCGCCTCGACGTCGAGCTGCATCGCCGCGCGCATCCAGTCGATGTCGGCGCCCGCGCAGAACGAAGGCCCGTCGCCTGCCAGGACGACCGCTCGAAGCTCTGTCGGCCCTTCTCGCTCGAACCCCGCAAACGTCTGGCGAAGCTCCGCGATCAGCGTTGCGTTGAACGCGTTGTGGACCTCCGCTCGGGCGAGGGTCACCCGCGCGACGGCGTCGTTCGGCCCACTGCGCTCGACACGGAGGAGTTCGGTCACGCCCGAATCCTAGCCCGCCGGACTCGGTGCGCCGTCGCGGTCACCCAACCTCGGGATCGACTCGATAGAGGCCCCGTGTCCAGATCCGCTGCAGCCCGAGCGCCTCCAGGTTGGCCGCCGAGCGAGAGTCGATGTCGGCGGTCGCCATCACCCGACGTGCACCTGCCGCCTCCGCGCGCCGGATGCGGTCGGCCAGCAGCACCCGATGAATGTGCTGGCCGCGGACCTCGGGGAGCACGGTCCCGCCACCCAGCCAGCCGACGCGTCGCCGGACGAACAAGGCCGACACGGCGACGTCCCGGCCGTCGAGCGATCCGATGTACTCGTGGTAGCCCCGCGCCCGAACGAGGAACGGGTTGAACCGGCGCCATGCGTCTGCGAGCGGGCCGTCCACGCCGAAGCCCGCGGCAAACAGCTCGGCCCAGCGAACGGCGTCGTCGGCGTCTCCCGGATCCACCTCGCGGATCGTGAAGTCCCGATCGATCGGCCGCGCGGCGTGAGCCCGCTCGAGCGCGTCCTCGATCGGGCCGACGTGCACGCCCGTCCGCCCCTCGGGCGTCTCCCCCGCGAATGTCGGGTCGTCGACCCCGCCCACGTGCCAGGCTGTCGTCCCCGCCGCCCGGAAGAACCGCTCGACGCGTGGCCGTTGGATCGGCACGAGCCGCATCCCGAATGAGCGGTTGAAGACCGACCCGGGCAGGTCCGGACTCGCCGCCGCGAGCAGGTCGCCTTCGTCGATGATCCGCACGTCGAGCCCGGCCGAGGCGGCTGCCTCCCACATCGCGAGCCATGCCTCGCCCTCCACGGCATCGAGCAGGTCGAGCTCACGCTGGATCGCCGCGTCGCCGTCGGGGAGCGGGGGGAGGACCTCGATCCCATCGCCGGGCTGGACCGTCCCTTCGCGCAGCACCCGCGCATACATCCGTGAGTCGGCAGGATGGAGGAGGATCGAGATCCGGCCGGACTTGCCGCCGGCGAAGGCTCCCTTGATCACGTCGCACGGGTTGGCCGGCGCCGAGATCTCGAGGAGCGGACCCGTGTCCCCACCGATCGCCAGCCGCGTCCCGACGGGGAGCAGCGACAGCTCGATGCCGCTCGTCGTCAGGTTCTCGCCGACGGCTCCCGGCCCAACATCCGGATGTCCATCCGCGCGGACTCGCTCGATCGCTTCGACGGCGAACAGGGCCACCGCTCGATGCGGGCCTCCGTGGACGCGGTCGTGATCGTGCCGATCGCCCACGAGTCCGTGGCGCTCGACCCGCGCTTCCCCGACCGGCACCTTCGGGACGCCGCCCGGCGAGACGCTGACCTGGAGGACACGACCATCCATCGGCCGCGGATGCTACCGGACCGGGCGCCCCTTCCGTCGCCGGGACTCGAACGGCCGCATGGTCGGGCGACGATGGTTCACATTCGGAACACGCCGAACCGCGTTTCTGGGATTGGCGCGTGCAGGGCGGCTTCGATCCCGAGGCTCAGCACCCGACGGGTGTCGAGCGGGTCGATGATCCCGTCGTCCCACAGGCGCGCCGTTGCGAAATAGGGCGATCCTTCGCGCTCGTAGGTCTCGAGGATCGGCGCCTCGAAGGCCTCGCGCTCCTTGTCGTTCTTGAACGGGCCCCCGACCGTCGAAAGGACGCGGGCTGCCTGCTGGCCGCCCATCACGCTGATCCGGGCGTTCGGCCAGGTCCACAGGAAGCGCGGCTGGTAGGCGCGGCCGGCCATCGCGTAGTTCCCGGCGCCGAAGCTGCCGCCGACGATGATCGTGAACTTCGGGACCTCGACGCTGGCGACCGCGGTCACCATCTTCGCGCCGTCCTTTGCGATCCCGCCGGCCTCGTACTCGCGACCGACCATGAAGCCGGTGATGTTCTGGAGGAACACCAGCGGGATCTTCCGCTGCGCGCACAGCTCGACGAAGTGGGCGCCCTTCAGGGCCGACGCGCTGAACAGGATTCCGTCGTTCGCGACGATCCCGACGGGGTAGCCGTCGATGTGGGCGAAGCCGGTGACCAGCGTTTCCCCGTAGCGCGCCTTGAAGTCGTGGAAGCGGCTCCCGTCGACCAGTCGGGCGATGATCTCGCGGACCTCGACCGGCCGGCGCGAGTCGGCGGATACCGCGGAATAGAGGCCCGCGGGGTCGACGGCCGGCGGCTCGGGCTCGCGCCGGTCCCAGGGCGGCGCCGGCGGGCGACGGTTCAGGTTCGCGACGATCGAGCGGCCGAGCGCGATCGCGTGCTCGTCGTCGAGGGCGAAGTGGTCGGCGACGCCGGAGATGGCGGTGTGGACCTCCGCCCCACCGAGGTCCTCCGCGCTGACCTCCTCGCCGGTCGCAGCCTTCACGAGCGGCGGACCACCGAGGAAGATCGTGCCCGTGCCCTTGACGATGACGGTCTCATCGCTCATCGCCGGCACGTACGCCCCGCCCGCGGTCGAGGAGCCCATGACGAGCGCCACTTGCGGGATCCCGGCGCCGGACATCCGGGCCTGGTTGTAGAAGATCCGTCCGAAGTGGTCGCGGTCCGG